>JBCNQO010000491.1:0-2636 GCA_039592825.1 Flavobacterium sp. | reverse complement strand
TATCGGACAAAATCCCTTTCGCGAAACCTTCCACCTTGAAATCGCCTGTCGTCTGCACGTTGGCCAAACTTCCCGAATAAGCCGACGGAACAAGGCCAAGGAAATTCTGGAAACCAGAAACCGGTGTCTTGAAAGTCAAATCGTATTGTTGGCCGTTCTCGAGCATCTGGATGAATCCGTCGAACTCGAGCGGCAACTTGTTGATTAGCGCTTTGTTCTGTTTGAACGAATATTTGCTGTTTTCCAAATCGATTCCCAAAACCGCGTCCAAATTCAGGTTGACTTTGTTCAGATAATTGACTTTGTCCATATCCAAGGAAACCACGGTTGACGATTTTGTGTTCAAATCGAGTTTTTTGGCAGTGAAATCGCCCGTTCCGGAGTGATTCAAACTATCCAGAACCAGCTTGATTTTCGAGCGTTCGTCGAAATATTTGATGCGATAATTCTCGATTTTGTATTCCTGAACCTTTAGCGACAAAGGATCGCTTTCGTTCTTGTCTTTGTTTTTCTCCTCGGCGTTCTTGATCGCGATGTCGAAATTGCCCAATCCGTCTTTGTTGAACAAGATATTTACCACGCCGTTTTTGGTAGAAACCGATTCGATATTCATGCCTTCTTTGGCGTCTTTGAACAATTCCTTGACGGACATTTTAAGGTTCAGTTCGCCCAGATAGACCAAAGTATCGCCAGCAAATGGCGCTTTGTTTATGATGGAAAGTTTGTCGACCGTGACGTTCGCCTGCGGAAAACTCTTGAGCAAACTCAGATCGACGTCTTCAAAAGCGACCGTCGCATCGACATTCTTGTTGATGGTCTCGATGATCATCTGTTTGATCTTGTCTTTGAAAAGGAAAGGCGTGGCGACTAAAAGCGCGATGAGAACCAAGAGTACGATTCCGGTCCATTTGAGGATTTTCTTAACCATGGCAAAGCGTGTTTGGAGTAAACAAAAACTCCCGATACTTCGGGGCATCGGGAGTAAAACTAGTTGATATTTTTAACATTTTCGGACGGTCAGGCCGATTTTTAAGAACAATTTAATGGGCTTGAAAGCTAGAAATCTCAATGGATATCGATCTTCACCGGAAGTAAAGCCTGCACACCTTTTCGTTCGGTCATGCGCTTGGCTTGTTGCAGCACTTCGTAGTTTTCGGCTCCGAGTTCTTCTTTTAGCAGTTGTTCTTTTGTTTTGGCGAATGGAAAACCGGCTAGCACATCGGCAAATTTCTTGTCGTATTCCGGGAAATCGACTGTTCGGAAGTCTTTGAGTTTGGCGAGTTTCGCAGCTTCTTTGATCGCGTCGTCCATGCCGCCAATTTTGTCGACCAAGCCGATTTTCAAGGCTTCGGCTCCCGTCCAAACGCGTCCTTGTCCGACAGAATCCACCTGCGCAACCGACATTTTTCGGCCTTGCGCCACTTTCGAGGTAAATGTTCCATAAATGCGTTCGATCTCGCCTTGCATCACATTCCTGAAATTCGCGTCAAGCGGAACGAACGGGCTGTAACCCGAAGCATTGGCGTGCGTACGGACTTGTTCTGCATTGATTCCGATTTTGTTCGACAATTTGGTCACGTTCGGAAGCGTCCCAAAAACACCGATCGATCCGGTAATAGTACCGTTCTCGGCAAAAATTGTGTTGGCGTTGCAAGAAATGTAGTAACCGCCAGAAGCCGCGTAATTGCCCATAGAAACTACGACCGGCATCTTTTTCTTGGTCAGTTCGATTTCTCTCCAAATCACATCCGAAGTAAAAGCATCGCCTCCAGGACTGTCCACGCGAAGCACGACCGCCTTCACGTTCTTGTCGCGTCTGGCTTCCTGAAGCGCGCGTCTAATTGAACCTTCGCCAATATAACTCACGTCGCCTTCGCCACTCAAAATCTCGCCTTGAGCGTAAACGATCGCAATTTTGTCGTCGGCATAATTCGAGGCCGTCATCGAGACATTTCTCGCGTAATCGAGCAAATCGACTTTGTTGTATTTTTTGTCTTTGTCCACTTTGAGACGAGCGCGGATCGCATCGTGATATTCGTCCTCATAAGCGATTTTGTCTACGAGATTCGCGGCTTTCGCCATTTCGGGAGTGCGTGCGCCCAAATTGTTGGCAAGCTCGTTGAGTTTTTCCACCGGAACTTTTCGGCTTTCGGAAATCTCCGTAACAATCGAACTCCAGATTGAAGTCAACATCGCAGTCAATTGCTCGCGGTTGGCCGGACTCATTTTGTTGTCCAAAAATGGCTCGACGGCACTTTTGTATTTCCCATGGCGGATGACTTCCATCGTGATGCCCGATTTTTCCTGGAAATCCTTGAAGAACATCACTTCGGTGGCCAAACCTTTAAAATCGAGGTCGCCTTGCGGATTCAGGTAAACCACGTCGGCGGCAGAGTTGAGGTAATATTCTTTTTGGGAGTAAGAATTGTTGTAAGCCCAAACGAATTTGCCCGATTTCTTGAAGTCGATCAAAGCGTCGCGAAGCGCTTTTGTCTGCGCGATTCCGGTTGTGGTATTGTCGTTCAGGATCGAAATTCATGTTCATCTGGCGCAACCAGGGCATTCCGCTGAACCTGCGCTACCGCTACACGCCGCCGTTCGGCAGCGATGAGTCGCGGCTGGGCGTGGCGATCAAC
>JBCNQO010000490.1:0-2639 GCA_039592825.1 Flavobacterium sp. | reverse complement strand
ATACAGGTTTTGTCCATCGGAAAAACGATTTTCAAGAAACGGGATTTTCGACGCTTTCGACGTTCCGGCCAAAGTCACATTCGGTAAATAATGCGAATTGATTTCGGCTGCGTCCGATAAAGCGTTCGGGCCACAAACTGCGAGTTCGCGCTGATCATCCGAATAATTCAGGAAAACATTGAGCCAATTCGAGAAAGCCGATGGATAATCGACCACAGGAATAATGTGGTTCAACATATTCTCGCATTTGGTTTCATAATGCTGATTCGCGAAATAGATCGAAAGTTTGTACAGATTCTCGCACATCACGGAATTCGAGGCCGGAATCACGTTGTCTTCCATCTCGTAATGGCTCGCGACCAAAGCCTTGTCGAGCCTTGACGTGAATTGGAAAAAGCCGCGTTCGGCGTCGAAGAAATGGTCGAAACAATAGTCGCAAAGCTGTTTGGCGTCGGTTAGGAATTGCTCGTCCAAGGTCGCTTCGTAAAGCGCGATAAAGGCGTCGATCGTGAACGCATAATCTTCGAGATAGCCGTTGATCGTGCTTTTGCCGTTTTTGTGGTTGTGCCAAAGATTTCCTTCGGTTGACCAACATTCGCGCCTAATGAAGTTGGCGTTTTCGAGTGCGGTTTTGAGGTGGTTTTCGTTTTTCAAAGCTTTAAAAGCATCGACGAAACCTTTGAGCATAATGGCGTTCCAGGACGTGAGCGATTTGTCGTCAAGTCCCGGACGGTGGCGGTTTTTGCGTGCCTCGAACAAGATTTTCTGCCAGTTTTTCTTTTTGGACGAAAGTTCGGAAACCGGGATTTTGTGAATTTCGGACTGTTCTTCGAGCGTATGTTTCTGGATAAGCACGAAGTTACCGTTTTCCCAATGTCCGAAGTCGTTTATGTTGTAGATTTCACCGAAGAGTTCGAAATCTTCGCCAAGCAGTTTTTCGAGTTCCTGTTTGGTCCAGACATAGAACGCGCCTTCTTCGGAATGACCGTTTTCGTCTTTGGAATCGGCGTCTAGCGCGGAATAGAATTCGCCATTTTCGCCTTTGAGCTCGCGGTTGACGAATTCCAGCGTTTGTTCGACAATTTCTGCGTAAAGCGGATTTCCTGTGAGTTTGTAGGCATCGGCGTAAAGCGAGACGAGTTGGCCATTGTCATAGAGCATTTTCTCGAAATGTGGCACGTGCCATTTGAAATCGACCGAATAGCGTGAAAAGCCACCGCCGACTATGTCGAAAATTCCGCCCAAAGCCATTTTGGTTAGCGTAAGGTTCACGAAATCTAGCAAATCTGGATTTTGGGTCTGGAAACCGTAGCGCATCAAAAACTTGAAGTTGTTCGGAAGCATGAATTTGGGCGCTTTCTGGTAACCGCCGAATTCCCAGTCGAAACTTCGCGACCAATTGCCAAGCAGTTCCGATAGTTTTTTCTGGCTCGGGAAGCCATTTCCCTGGTTTTCGTTCGGCAGAATGTTTAGCGCTTCGAGACCTTCGTGCAATTTGCCCGCGTAGTCGAACATTCTGTGCGGTTCGTTTTGCCACAGGTTTTGCAGGTGATCGAGCGTTTGCATCCAATCGCCTTTCTTGAAATACGTGCCGCCCCAAACCGGACGCCCGTCTGGAAGCGCGACCACGTTCATTGGCCAACCACCGCGTTGGGTCATGAGTTGTACGGCTTTCATGTAAACCGCATCAACGTCTGGGCGTTCTTCGCGATCGACTTTTATGTTCACGAAATGTTCGTTCATGAGGTTTGCCGCTTGTTGGTCTTCGAACGTTTCGTGTTCCATGACGTGGCACCAATGGCAAGCCGAATAACCGACGGAAATCAGGATGAGTTTATTTTGGGCTTTCGCCGATTCCAGCGCCGGGTCGTTCCAGGCTTTCCAGTGAACGGGATTGTTGGCGTGTTGGAGTAGGTATGGGCTGGTTTCTTGAGCGAGTTCGTTCATTTGTGGATTTTTTGGACGCGTTTTTTCAGATTTTTTCTGTGGGAGTTTTCGCGGTTTTTTCGGCAGTTTTCGGTGGTTGCAGACCTAACAAATCTCAAAGATTTGTTAGGTCTAGCAAAGTTACCCGTGAAAAACGAGATTCCATTACAGGTTTTACGTACAAATTGTTAAAAGTTGAATTGGAAAACCGGATTTGAAATTTTCGCGAATGCCTAGCCCGGATACAAGCGGTTAGCCTTTTGCAGGAAACGGCCTGGTTTTGTTGGTTTGGCAAAGCGACCAAAGAAGCTCTTGCCAAGCCTTACAAAACCGGGCGTTTGCCAGAAAGCTAAAAGCGGGTAGCTGGATTTTGCTTCTAATAAAAAAGCGCCCTTTCGAGCGCTTCAGTTTATCCGTTAAGGGCTTCCACCTTGATGTCTTCGTCGTGGAGCATGTCTTTGAGCATGTTCTCGATGCCGCTTTTGAGCGTAAAGGTAGACGATGGACAGCCGTTGCAAGCGCCCTGAAGCACGACTTTCACGCGTTTTTCCTCGGCGTCGAACGAGTCGAAGAGAATGTTTCCGCCATCGGCCTGAACCGCGGGTTTAACATATTCTTCAAGAATGTTGATGATTTGCTGAGACGTTACGTCGAGGTTGTCGAAGTTGGCGTGCTTCTGTTTTTCCTGCTTGGGACTTGCGGCGATCATCGAC
>JBCNQO010000049.1:0-7579 GCA_039592825.1 Flavobacterium sp. | reverse complement strand
TCTTGGCAAGCGTTACAAAACCCGGCGTTTTCTAGAAAGCTAAAAGCGGGTCAGCCGGATTGGCTACAAAAATAGGAAATTAGTATTAAAGTGCTGGAGTGCCGGAGTGCTAAAGTGCTGAAGTGCGAACGTGCTAAAGTACCGAAGTGCTAAAGCCTTAGAGTAATGAGTCTCGCATACACCAAAAGTAGGCGACTCTTAAGACTTCGGCACTTTCGCACTCTAGCACCTCAGCACCTTCGCACTTTAAAACAAAAAAAAAGCCACTTCGATCGAAGTAGCTTGTTCCATTCGCTTTTGGGCGAATTATTTCTTTTTCAAAAACTCGTCTACAAGTTCTGGAGCCATGATAGACTCTACAAACGTGTAAGCGCCTGTTTTAGGAGATTTCACCATCTTGATGGCTTTAGACAATCTCTTTGACTGTGTTTGCAGGGTTGCAACGGTCTTCTTTGCCATGACTTAAAACTTATTTAATTTCTTTATGAACCGTCATCTTTTTCAAGATCGGGTTGAATTTTTTGATCTCCATACGGTCTGGAGTATTCTTTTTGTTCTTAGTAGTGATGTAGCGCGAAGTTCCTGGAAGACCAGTTCCTTTGTGCTCTGTACACTCTAAAATCACCTGGATTCTGTTGCCTTTCTTTGCCATTTTGCTCTATAGTTTTCGGGAAAAGATTACTTGATGAACCCGTTCGCCTTTGCTTGTTTCAAAACAGCGGCAATCCCGTTCTTGTTAATAGTTTTGATAGTAGAGGCAGCTACGCGAAGTGTGATCCATCTGTCTTCCTCAGCAAGGTAGAAACGTTTTTTCACGAGGTTCACCGCAAACTTTCTCTTGGTTTTGTTCATAGCGTGGGAAACATTGTTTCCTACCATCGCTTTTTTACCTGTAAGGTCACAAACTCTTGACATTATTGCTTCTCTTTAGTCGTTATTCAAAATCAGGGTGCAAAGAAAGTAAAAAAAAGCGTTTGCGCAAAACATTTGTTACACATTTTTTAAAATTTCTTTTTGGAGCATCTCCAGCGATTTGTTAACGGCTCTATCTACTACTTTTTCACGCGGTTGACCGAAGTTGAAACGCTCGGTAATCGTGTGTTGCGGGGTTGCCACTGCTATGAAAACCACCCCGATTTCCTCGTGGGTGTCGTCTGTGGTCGGGCCGGCATTTCCTGTAACGCCTATGCCGTAGTCGGCGTTGAGGATTTTTCGGATGTGCTGCGCCATCTCTGTGGCGACTTCTGCGCTCACGACCGAATGCGCGGCGATCGTCTTTTCTGAAACGTCCAGATTCCTGACCTTTACGTCTTTGGAGTAACTCACGATACTGCCCTTGAAATATCGGGACGAACCCGGAACCGAAGTCAACGTTTGGGCAATCTTCCCGCCCGTACAGCTTTCGGCCGTTGCCACCGTGTAGCCTTTTTGGGCGAGTTGTTGGCCCAAAACCATTTCGAGCGTGCTGTCTTCTTCAAGACCTGTGATGACGTCTCCGATAATCTCGGTTACAGCCGCAATCTTATCGGACAGTGCCGTTTCTAGCACTTCTTTGTCTTCGCCACGGGCCGAAAGACGCAAACGCACGCGCCCCGGAGAAGGCAAATACGCGAGTTTTATGAACGCCGGAAGCGAGTCTTCCCAACCCGAGATCTTGTCTGCAAGCAGGCTCTCACCCATTCCGTAGGTCATGATCGTTTTATGGATGATGTACGAGCGTTTGAAATCGTGGGCGATTTTCGGGATCACGACATTGTCTATCAAACCTTTCATCTCGAACGGCACGCCGGGCATCGAAATGAAAACCGTTTCTCCTTTTTGCAGCCATATTCCCGGAGCCGTGCCGAATTCGTTGTGCAGCACCAAAGCTTTCGAAGGCACGAGCGCCTGGTCAATATTGGTTTGCAGCAAAGGCTTTCGCTGACCGATGTATTTCTCGAACAACTGTTCTACGTGAGCCAGGACTTTTGCGTCGCTTACGAGTTCATCCCCGAAGTATTCCGCGAGCGTTTTCTTAGTGATATCGTCTTTGGTCGGGCCAAGACCGCCGGTTATTATCACGAAATTGTTTTTGTCCTGCAAACGCGTGAATGTGTCCAGAATGTGCTGGCGATCGTCTGAGATCGAGAGCATTTCGCGCACGTCGACGCCTATGTGATCAAAGGCTTTGGCGATGTATTGGGAATTGGTGTCGAGAATCTGTCCTATCAGGATTTCGTCTCCTATGGTAACTATGGTTGCGGTCAAAATCGGAATTTTGACGTAAAGTTACGCAATGAAAACTATTTGTCGCGCGGAGCTTCCAACACCATCTGCAATTGTAGTCGTAATCCTTTTCCGTCTGAAATCACTAAACTTCCGTCTTCTTTGGCTATCATCGGAATTCCACCCGAAATACTGGTTATTTCCGCATCTTTATCCAGTACCACGTTCGCAGGAAACTGAGAAATCTCAAGTTTGGTCAAAAGTTCTTGTGCGTCGGTAATATGCGTGAAATCAAATTTATGTTTCTTAAGAAACTTCATTACCTTTTCTTTTGGCTCATAGGTAACCGCGATGAAGTTTACCTTTGCGCCAAATTGTTTTTTTATATCGTTCAGAATCTCCATTTCGGCAATGCATGGCGCACAAGAGGTATACCAGAAGTTCACCAATGTAGGCTTTCCTTCTATATCCGAAAGCAGAATTGTTCTACCATCAAGTGTTTTGAAATCCTGGAATGGAATTTTCTCCATAAAATGTTTGCCTACCGTCATTTCTTCAGATTCCTTTTCACTGACCGCGCCGAAATCTATCGCCCAATTGTAAACTACGATCACCGAATCTTTTGTGCGATAGGACTCTGAAAGGCCTTCACTAAACTTGGCCTTTGGCAAGCGACTTTTGACACCTGCAAAATAATCGTCCCTTGCCTTTTCATATGTTTCCTTATCGAGCGCGACGCCAAGTGGCCCTTTGTAATAAGATTTTTGCCCAAAAGTTACCGCACAGCAAAGCACGGCAACCAAAATCATTAACTGTTTCATGCCTTTATAGTATTAAAATGGAACGGATTACTTCTTCTTCTTGGCCGAGCTCTTGAGTTTTGTAGGCTCGTTCAATATGCCTACACCAGAGGTGAAATTTACCGAATAGTCAAAAACCAGCGAATCTTTGGTTTGCTTCACCAACTTCAGATCGGTTTTGAACTCTAGATTTTCTCCCTCTTTTTTGGAGTCGATGGCGGCTTGCATCAATTCACTTACAACTTTGTCGTACTCGGCCTCGGTGATGATATTGCCTTTTTTGTCTTTGAAGTATTTGTTCTGAGAAAATCCCGCGACCGAGATCAGCAACAGCATCGCGATACCTAACTTTTTCATCATTTGTGTAATTTACTGGTTATCAGATAAATTTACACAAAGCCGGTTGACGTTAATTACAGATTTTCTGTAAAAAATGTGAAATATTTGTTAAAATTTAGACGCACTTTGCGCTGGACTCACTTCGTTCTGGACGCGCTGGCGCTTTGGACTCGTTTCGCTTTGGACTGCAGGACCGGAAATACTGCGCTGGAGAATTCTGGATACGATGTCGCTTATCAATGTTTTCGAACTTTAGCAATTCGCGACTCCACCGCCCTAGCCCGGATGCAAGCGGCTAGCCTTTGCCCCAAAAACACAAAAGTTTTGCCGACTTGGCAAAGCGACCAAAGAAGCTCTTGCCAAGTCTTGCAAAACTTGTGTTTTTGGGGTAAAGCTAATAGCGGGTCAGCCGGATTAGCTACTTATTCTGGAGATTTTAGATTTTAGATTGCAGATTTTAGATTTTAGATTTTCAGATGCTGTCCGGACTCTTCGTCTGCCCAGCAATCTTTTAATTTTTCAATCCTTCAATCTTTTAATCCAAAAACTAAATATTAAAGTCTTTTTTAAGCTCTTTGACAGCCTTCTCCACCTGAGATTCCACGCTGTCGAACGTATCGTTGATTTCTTTGCGCTTTCCTTCTGCTTTTGTCCAGGCCTCGATCTCGAGAATTTCCTCGAACGCCTGGGTCATGCCCAAAAGGTCTAGTGTAGGTTTGATTTTGTGGGCGTAGCTATAGGCAAGTTTGTGGTCTTTTGTCTTGATGCCAAGCTTGATCTGCATCACGTCCTGAGGCACTTCTGTAATGAAAAGCGTAATGATTTGCATCACGAATTCGTCGTCGTTGTCAGACAGTGCGTGAACTTTCGATAGATTGTAATGTAGGGCCATTATTTGATTTGTATTCGGAATAATTGTTTGTCCTGGATGAAACCTTCGAGCACGTCTCCGGTCGATACTTTCGCCACACCTTCTGGCGTTCCCGTGAAAATGATGTCGCCCACGCGCAATGTGAAATATTGGGAAACGTAAGAAATTATCTCGTCAATCTTCCACAACATCTGGGCAGAATCACCTTTTTGTACGGTTTTTCCGTTGTTGGTGAGTTCAAAGGTAATCGATTCGCCAGAACTGAAAAGTTTTTTCGACAAGAAGTCACCAATAACCGCTGAACCGTCGAAAGCCTTCGCTTTTTCCCACGGCAAACCTTTCTCTTTTAGGCGCTGCTGCACGTCTCTCGCGGTAAAATCGATGCCAAGCCCGATCTCGTCGTAATATTTGTGGGCAAACTTCGCATCGATGTACTTTCCAACTTTGGTGATGCGTACCAAAAGTTCCACCTCGTGATGCACGTCGTTAGAGAATTCCGGAATCACGAAAGGGAATTGCTTGGGCAAAACCGCCGTGTCTGGTTTTAGGAAAATGACGGGTTCGTCTGGCCTTTCGTTGTTGAGTTCGGCTATGTGGGTGGCGTAATTTCGGCCTATGCAGATTATTTTCATGGGTGCCGGAGTTCCTGAGTGCCGGAGTTCCTGAGTTTTCGTGCTAAAGTGCTAACGTGCTCAAGTGCTGTGGCGATGAAATATTTGGTTTATTTATTTTTTTTATGAGCCGGGAACCTGCTGTTCGCTCCAAGTCCGCGTTTGCAAACCTTATTTTTAAAGCGCCTTCGCGAGCTTCCTTTGGTCGCTGCGAATCCGCAAAAAAATATAGGTGTCCAAACTGCGGGCTTTCCACGACATCAGGGCTAGGCAATCGATCATTGTTCAACATTCGTTGTTCGTTATTCAGCCCCGTTCAACATTCGTTATTCGTTATCCAACATTCGTTATTCAACATTCGTTGTTCCTTCAAAATTCCCCATTAAAAATATCGAACAACGAATAACGAACAACGAATTTTGAAGTTTCTTTTTGCCCGCTAGAACTTATTATTGAGCTTACGCAACTTAATCGCCGTCAACACCTTTTTGGTATAAAGCGGAAAATCGGCACCTTGGATCCAACCAAAATAGCCGGGCTCGCTATCAAAAACCGAATCCACCAAAGCGCCTTTGTGTTTCCCGAACGTGAAGATCTCGCGACCTTTGTCGTCCAAGGCAATAAATCCGGCAAAATCCACCGATTTCTTTCTGGTGGTATATTCCGAAAGCGACTTCATATCGTTTTCCAGATCCGGATAACGATCGAGCTGCGACTTCAATATCTCGTAAGTCGCTGTCGTATCGGCTTCAGCAGAGTGAGCGTTCTCGAGCGTTTTTCCGCAATAAAACTTCAAAGCTGCGCTCAAAGTCCGTTCTTCCTTTTTGTGGAAAATCGTCTGCACGTCTACCGAAACGCGGCTTTTCATGTCAAAATCCACTTCGGCTCTCAAAAGTTCCTCGGCCAGCAACGGAATGTCGAAACGATCGGAATTGTATCCGGCCAGATCGCTGTCCTTTATCATATTATAGACTTGTGTCGCAAGCTCTTTAAAAGTCGGCTCATTGGCCACTTTCTCGTCTGAAATCCCGTGAACGGCCGTAGAAGAAGCCGGAATGGGAATCGTTGGGTTCACGAGCCAGGTCTTGCTTTCGCGGTTGCCGTTCGGGAAAACCTTGAGTATGGAGATTTCCACGATTCGGTCTTTACAGATGTCGATTCCGGTGGTCTCGAGATCGAAGAAACAGATGGGACGCGTAAGTTTTAGTTCCATAAAATTTTGTTGGAAGGCAAAGATAGGGGTTTTCTTTTGGTGCGAATGTGAGGATTTTCACAAAAGGTCACTTCGCCACGAATCCCGATTTTTGCCACAAACAGACATACCTCATAACCAAGTTTAAACCGCGAATTCGCGAATTTACGTTTCGGCTCGAGCGTAAATTCGTGAATTCGCGGTTGAAAAATATAGAAATGCGATAAAAATTCGGCAAACAAAAAAAGCAGCCAAAACTGACTGCTTCATTAATCTTCGCGGCTTCCGTCGTCGGCCATTCGCACGATTTTGGGCGTGAACTTCGCCACGACATCGACCAGATCTTTCTGGGAATCCATGACCAGATTGATGTCTTTGTAGGCCATTGGCGCTTCGTCCTTTCCGGCTCCGATTAACGTGACACCGTGGTCTTTCAAGACTTTTTGCATCTCGTTTTTCGTAACGGTCTTTATGGCCTGCGTTCGCGACATCTGACGTCCGGCGCCGTGAGAGGCCGAATTGATCGCTTGCTCCTCGCCTTTTCCTCTAACCAGAAATCCCGGCGCTGTCATAGATCCCGGAATGATTCCCATAACGCCTTTCGCGGCCGGAGTCGCACCTTTTCTATGCACGATCACTTCTTCGCCGTTCCAGGTCTCTTTCCAGGCAAAGTTGTGGTGGTTCTCGACTTTCGCCAAAACCTGAGCGCCTATCGCCTTGGCCATTTTCTGGTGTATGATTTCGTGGCAAGCCGATGCGTAATCGCCCGCGAGGTTCATCGCCAACCAATATTCCTGGCCTTCCTGGGAATCGAGCGACAACCACGCCAAATTCTGCGCCTCTTTCGGAAGCTTGGTGATCGATTTGGCCAATTTCGTGTAATGTCCGGCCAAGGTCGCGCCGAAACCTCTAGAACCGGAATGCGTCAGCAAGGCCACGTATTTCCCTTTTTCGATACCGAGGATTTCGTCCTTTTCATCAAATTCGATGATACCGAATTCCACGAAATGGTTACCGCCACCCGATGTTCCGAGTTGCGACCAGGCCTTGTCCTTTAGGTGTTTCACCATTGGCGTCATGTTGAAGTCGCTACTGTCCAGAATCGCGTGATCGGCTTTGTATTGTCCGTGAAAACCGTGGCCCGCACCAAATTTGGTATGCGCTACCAATTCTCTTTGGTATTTGGCCCGATTTTGCTCGAAATCCGACTCTGGAATATCGTAAACCGAAAGCGCCATTCTACAACCAATGTCAACGCCAACACCATAAGGAATGATCGCGTTTTTGGTCGCGAGCACGCCACCAATCGGCAAACCGTAACCTTGGTGCGCGTCTGGCATCAACGCTCCCGCGACCGTGATAGGCAATCGCATGGCGATGTCCATTTGGTCTTTGGCGCCTTTTTCGATGTGTTGTTCGCCGTAAACCGAATACGCATCCGCGGAAGCGTTCAAAGCGATCGTCTCGTCTTTTGGCGCATTGGCCTGCTCTATCATTTTGGTAGCGAGATCTTCCAGAACCTCATCGTCCAAAAAGTTTTCGGGATAGTCGAGCACTTTTT
>JBCNQO010000489.1:0-2644 GCA_039592825.1 Flavobacterium sp. | reverse complement strand
CTCCAATGTTCGGTTCCGGATTTGGAGTAGCAGTGGAAACAGGCGTATCCTGTGCGTTCGGATCGATCTTGTCCGAAGCGCTCTCCTGTTTGCAAGACGTGAGCACGATAGAAGAAAGTGCCAACGCGAAAACGAGTTTTTTCATGTTTGGATGGTTCTTATTTAAAGCAAACCGCGGCCTGCCTTGTTCAACTTATTGGACGTTTGGAATTCCTTGACGAGGTTGTCAAGAATCCCGTTGATGAAAATGCTGCTTTTCGGGGTCGAATATTCCTTGGCGATCTCGAGATATTCGTTGATCGTGACTTTAATGGGAATAGACGGGAACTTCAGGAACTCACAAATCGCCATCTTAAGGATGATCGTGTCGATTTCTGCAATTCGCTCGGTGTCCCAATTCGGGGTTTTGTCCATGTATTCCTTGGCGAGTTCGCCCTCGTTCAGGATCGTTTTTCGGAACAAAGCCGTCACGAAATCGCGGTCTTCATGGTCTTTGTAAAGTTTGGAGACGCGAAACTCCTGACCTTCCTCGATTGCACGGAATTCCTTCTGCAATTGTGTGTTGACAAGCGGAATGTCGTCTACCCAAGTGAGTCGGTAATCTTCGAGATAGTCGTAAAGCTTGTCGTTCGGAACGATCACATCGGTAAACAGATCGACCAAAAACTGCTTGTCTTCGGCGAAATCGTTCACGCGGTTCGACATGTAGTTCTGGTAAAGCGAACTGGCTTTGATGTCCTTCAGCAACAACAAAATATAGTCGTCATTGAGCTTCCAGTTGTTGATTCTCCTATCCTCGATGGCAATGCTCAAAGAGTTGCTTTCGTCTAGCATCGTAAGAATGGCGTTGTTGACGAATTTGAGGTTCGGATTGCGTTCTTCGGGAGTACTGAGGTGTTTTTTTGCCGATTTGTCGAGATAGTCAGACTCGCTCTGGCGGATTTCGATCAAGGCAGACAACATGATCAGATAGAGATCGAACATGCCTTCGATACTGTGAAGGAGAAACTTTTCCTGTTTTTCCAAGTTGTCGGAACCGTTTTGATGCATTGCGTAAATCGATTGCATCACCTTGATACGGATATGTCTTCTGTTTAACACCTGTAAGAACTTTTTCTAATTAAAAACGGAGCGAAACCATTTTTGATTTCGCTCCGCAAAAATACTATTTATTTCGGGTTCCCGAATTATTTCGATTGCTCTTTTTTACGGTCGTCGATGCGTTTTTCGGCAATCGCCATCGCAGCTTGTGTCGTCGTAAGGTTTTTGGCGTCGGCAAGGTCGAAGATTTCGAGAGTAGTGTTATAGATGTTCTCTGTTCTCTTCAAGGCCTCGTCTTTTCCGTAGTTCACGATTTCGCCGTAAACGTTGATGATTCCACCAGCGTTGATCAAGAAATCCGGTGCGTAGGCGATTCCTCTTTCACGAAGGATCTGACCGTGGATTTTCTCGTTTGCCAACTGGTTATTAGCGGCTCCGGCCACAACTTGTGCCTGGATTCTGTAAACCGTATCATCGTTGATCGTCGCTCCAAGTGCGCAAGGTGCGTAGATATCGACTTCGGCGTTGTAAAGATCTTCGCCTTCGTAGATTGTGGCTCCGTATTTTTTGGCGACTTCTTCCATTCTGCTTTGGCTGATGTCTGAAATCGTGATGATTGCGCCTTCTTCGGAAAGATGTTTCACTAAAGTTTCGCCCACGTGGCCAGTTCCTTGCACAAGGATTTTCTTTCCGCCAAGGTTGTCGCTTCCGAACTTATATTTCGCGGCAGCTTTCATTCCCATGTAAACACCGTAAGCGGTTACAGGTGAAGGATTGCCAGATCCGCCGCGGCTTTCGGAGATTCCGGTTACGTATGGCGTTATGTCGCGGATGATGTCCATGTCTGGAGTCGTCGTTCCTACGTCTTCGGCCGTGATATATTTTCCGCTAAGGGAATGGATGTAACGTCCGAAAGACTGGATCAGCTCTGGAGTTTTGTCGGTTTTGGCATCGCCTATGATGACTGCCTTTCCGCCTCCGAGGTTCAATCCTGAAATCGCCGACTTGTAAGTCATGCCGCGAGACAGGCGCAAAACGTCGTTCAACGCTTCCCACTCGTTCTCATACTTCCACATACGCGTTCCACCCAAAGCAGGTCCTAAAACTGTGTTATGGACACCGATAATTGCTTTCAAACCGGTATCTTTGTCGTGGCAAAAAACAATCTGCTCGTGGTTGTCGAATGAAGCTTGTCCGAATACCGGATCAATCTTGTGCAGGTCTTTTGCGGTAGTGAATTCAGTTATCATATTTCAAGATTTAATTTTGAGGCTTTTGTAAAAAGCTATTGCAAAACTAACGATTAAATCAAGAAAATTCACTCAGATTCGTTTAAATTAGGGAATTGTTAATAAATGTTTCCAAAGTGGGCTTTTTGAAAAATTTCACAATTCTCCGCTTTTTAACAGAATTCACTTCTCGATCTAGCTGTTCCGACTCAGAACAATGAAAGAATTACAGTATTTAAATAAATATTTCGTAAAGTATAAATACCACTTCTTAGGTGGGATTTTGATTACGATTGCCTCACAGATTTTGTCTTTGTACACTCCAGAACTGGTGCGTGACTCGTTCCAGGTAGTGGAAGACTATATGAATGGCA
>JBCNQO010000488.1:0-2648 GCA_039592825.1 Flavobacterium sp. | reverse complement strand
AAAGAAACTATGAAAGCGCTCGACAACGGACGCATCAACACTTTCCAGCAGGTGGAAATCGACAACACTTTGACGCGTTTGTGCGACGGAATGGGAAAATGTGAACGCATCAAGAACACGATTTTCCCAACGACTTACAGCATGTACATTAGATTCACGCTGTGTTTGCTGATAATCCTGATGCCTTTCGGGATGATTGCCGACTTGGGTTGGCTCGTGATTCCGTTGACGACCACGATTGGCGCGGCTTTCTTCCTGATCGAGAAAATGGCGATCCATTTGCAGGATCCGTTCGAGAACCGACCGACCGATACGCCAATGACGGTGATTTCTCAGAACATCCACAAGGATTTGCTCGAAATGGTGAACGAGTTCCGGGAAGAATACGAGAACGAACTGGTGTCGAGAAAGTCGCAACCTACTCCCGACGCCAAGGTCAAACAGCCGTATTTCGTTTTGTAAAGAATTGATTTGTTTTCTCATAAGTGTGAAAAAGCCTGGATCCGTCTGGGCTTTTTTATTGCCGATTCGGTTCGGAAAAAGTAGTACTTTTGCTGTCTCAACATCGAAAATCAACTTATGAAAGCATATGTTTTTCCGGGCCAAGGCGCCCAGTTTACGGGAATGGGAAAGGAATTGTACGAGCAATCGGACCTGGCGAAGGAGCTTTTTGAGCGCGCCAACGAAATACTTGGTTTCCGCATTACCGACATCATGTTCGAAGGAACGGCCGAAGAACTCAAAGAAACGAAAGTGACGCAACCCGCGGTTTTCCTGCATTCGGTGATTTTGGCCAAGACGATGAACGAAACATTCAAACCAGAAATGGTCGCGGGACATTCTCTTGGAGAATTCTCTGCCTTGGTAGCCAACGGAACTTTGTCATTCGAAGACGGACTCAAACTTGTTTCCCAACGTGCATTAGCCATGCAAAAAGCTTGCGAAATCACGCCTTCTACCATGGCCGCGGTTTTGGGTCTTGAAGACGAAAAAGTAGAAGAAGTTTGCGCCACGATAGACGGCGTTGTCGTTCCTGCCAACTACAATTGCCCAGGACAACTCGTGATTTCGGGAGAATATTCGGCCGTAGAAAGAGCTTGCGAAGCCATAAAAGCCGCAGGCGCAAAACGCGCTTTGATCTTGCCGGTTGGAGGAGCATTCCACTCGCCAATGATGGAACCCGCACGCGAAGAACTCGCAGCGGCAATCGAAGCCACGACTTTCCACACACCAAGCTGTCCGGTTTACCAGAACGTCACGGCAAGCGCGGTGTCAGACGCATCCGAAATCAAGAAAAACCTCATCATCCAATTGACCACACCCGTAAAATGGACACAATCGGTACGCCAGATGATTGCAGATGGAGCGACTTTGTTCACAGAAGTCGGGCCAGGAAACGTGCTTCAGGGCTTGATCAAGAAGATTGATAAGGAGGCGGAAGTTGCCGGAGCCTGAATTCAATTGATAATTGATAATTGATAATGGACAATTGACAATTGACAATTGACAATTAGTTCAATAAACGAAAAAGCCAGATTTGTAACGCTCTGGCTTTTTTTATTTCAGTATAAACTCAATTCAGTTTGGCGCTTTTCAAAGCAAAAACGGTCGGATTTTTTAATCCGACCGTTTTCATTCACACAAAGTGAAATTATCAATTGTTAATTGTCAATTATCAATTAACTAAGAACGGATTTTCTGCTCCCATTTCCAAGCACTAGCAAGCCCATCCTCCAAAGTAGACTCAGCCTTCCAGCCCAAAACATTGTTGGCTTTGTCTGTATTCGCATAAGCTTCGATCACGTCGCCTTCGCGTCTTCCTACGATTTGGTACGGCAATGATTTCCCGCTTACTTTCTCGAACGTTTTGATGACTTCCAGAACGGTACTTCCGGTTCCGGTTCCTACGTTGAAAGTTTCGACTTTTTCTGAATTCTTCTTTCCGACCAAACGCTGAAGTGCCACCACGTGAGCTTTCGCAAGATCGACTACGTGAATGTAATCGCGTATGCACGTTCCGTCGCTGGTTGGATAATCGTCACCAAAAACAGACAGTTTCTCGCGAAGACCGATTCCCGTTTGCGTGATGAAAGGCACGAGATTCTGAGGCACGCCAAGCGGCAATTCCCCGATTTCGGCCGACGGATGCGAACCGATCGGATTGAAATAACGCAACAAGATCGCGTTGATGTTGGTCACTTTTGCCGTGTCCTGAATGATTTCTTCGCCGATTTGCTTCGTATTTCCGTAAGGCGACATGGCCGGCTGAACCGACGCGTTTTCGGTAATCGGCATCGTTTCGGCTTGACCGTAAACCGTACAAGAAGAACTGAAGATAAAATGCGCTTCTGGCTTTTTCGAAAGTTCCTGAAGCAGGTAAACCAAAGCATTGATGTTGTTCTCGTAATACAAAAGCGGATTTTCGACGCTTTCGCCAACAGCTTTAGAAGCCGCGAAATGGATCACGCCCGAAACGTCGCTGTGGCGCGCAAAGAAATCCTGAACGGCCGCTTTTTCGCGAAGATCAAGCTTTTCAAAAACTGGCTTCTTGCCCGTGATTGCCACGATTCCGTCTACGACTTTTTCCGAAGAATTCGAAAGGTTGTCTATGATCACAACGTCAAAACCTACGTTCTGCAATTCGACCA
>JBCNQO010000487.1:0-2656 GCA_039592825.1 Flavobacterium sp. | reverse complement strand
GCCGGGAAACACCGCCAACCGCCCATCGCGCAGGTGCTGCAGGCGATCGCTGCGCATCGGCTCGGGGTAGTAGGACTGCGCTGGCGTGGCCCGAAGCGGGTTTTCATCACTCAATTATTTAAGAGGTTAATAGCCCAAAGGTCACTTACTTTAAAAATCCCTTGAATCAGGTAGATGTAAATATCCCTGATTTAGGGGATTTTTGCTTTGGAATGTTTCTGTAACTTGCTGACAACCAAATCGAAGTTATGGATCACAAATACGGTTTCAGGAATTTACGAAGAAAATTTCCTTGAATTCCCGTGATTTTAGGGCAGATTCAAGTCAACACAATAAGTAGAAACCAATGCAGACAAATGAGAAAAACAGTAACCGTAATGGCCGCGTTCGCAATGCTGGCCTGTAATTCGCCAGCCGATTTTAGGGGATTGGGCGGCATAGAGATAGGAAAGCAGTTCGATCTTATCCCAGAATCGGCTTCTTTCAGGAAAGTCATGAAAAACGAGTATTACGTCCAGGATTACAAATTGGGCGACAATATCGGGATGGTATCGAAGTTGAGCGTCACCACGAACGACGACGGCAAGATCGTGCAGGTGAAATTCTCCGAGAGCGAAAAAACCAATGTAGGCGAGATCGAAAAATCGCTTTCGGCATTGAAACCCATAGAGAACACGCTGGTCCAGATTCCCGAAGATTTCGAGATCAAAGGCTATATGACGCCAGATTCGACGATTTTCGTGGGTCAGACCACATCGAGATATTCCATTTTCAAAGACGGAAAACCCAGACGAGAGTTCCAGTATTCTAGCCAGGAAGCGCTCAAACAAAGAGCCGAAGAGGCAAAACAGCAATTCGTTTCGCTGCGAAAGGCGAAAGGTTGAGATTGCGCCAAAGAAAAAGTCCTTACCAGATCGAGCGATCTTTCGGGTAAGGACTTTTCGTTTCTATATTCCGGACTTAAACCGCTTCTCCGTAAAGGTCGAATTCGGTGGCGTCGGTGATTTTGATGTTCACGAATTCTCCGGTTTTCAAGTACGTTTTCGAGGCGTCTATCAGAACTTCGTTGTCAACGTCTGGGCTGTCGAACTCGGTTCTTCCCACAAAATATTGGCCTTCTTTCCTGTCGATGATGCACTTGAAAGTCTGCCCGATCTTTTCCTGGTTCAATTCCCACGAAATCTGCGACTGGATTTCCATGATCTCGTTTGCGCGTTGTTGTTTTACATCTGCCGGAACATCGTCTTCGAGCAGATAAGCGTGCGTATTTTCTTCGTGAGGATACGTAAAGCAACCCAAACGCTCGAATCGCATTTCCTGAACCCAATCCTTGAGAATCTGGAAATCTTCTTCGGTTTCGCCCGGATAACCTACGATAAGTGTAGTTCTGATGGTCATTCCCGGAACCGCCTCGCGGAAATCCTTGAGCAATTTGGTCGTCTTTTCCTGAGTCGTACCGCGTCGCATCGACTTCAAAATCTTGTCCGAAATGTGCTGCAACGGAATATCGAGATAGTTACAGATTTTCGGCTCGCGCTTCATGAGTTCCAGAACGTCCATAGGGAAACCGCTCGGGAAAGCATAGTGCAAACGGATCCATTCAATGCCTTCCACGGCCGCCAAAGCCTCTAGCAATTCGGCCAGATTTCGCTTTTTGTAAAGGTCGAGTCCGTAGTAAGTCAAATCCTGAGCGATCAGAATCAATTCTTTCACGCCGTCTTTCGCCAGATTTGTCGCTTCTTTGACCAACTTCTCAATCGATTGGGAAACGTGTTTTCCACGCATGATCGGAATGGCGCAAAACGAGCAAGGTCGGTCGCAACCTTCGGCAATCTTGAGGTAAGCGTAATTTTTTGGAGTCGTCGTCAAGCGTTCGCCCAAAAGTTCGTGGCGGTAGTCGGCTCCCAAAGCTTTCAAAAGCAAAGGCAATTCGGTCGTTCCGAAATATTGGTCCACGTTCGGGATTTCCTTTTCAAGATCCGGACGGTAACGCTCAGAAAGACAGCCCGTGACGAATACTTTGTCTACAATGCCGCGATCCTTTTTGTCAGCATATTCCAGGATCATGTTCACCGATTCCTCTTTGGCGTTATCGATAAAACCGCAGGTGTTGATCACGATGATGTTGCCCTCATTTTCGGCCGGCGCTTCGTGCTCTACGTCTTTGCCAGAAGCCTTCAATTGGCCCATCAGCACTTCGCTGTCGTAGACGTTCTTGCTGCAACCCAGCGTAATCACATTGATTTTGTTCTTCTTTAACGTTTTGGTTCTCATACGGCAAACCCTGTTTTGGGCGTGCAAAAGTACGAAAGAAGTGCTTAAGTTCTAAGCGCTGAAGTGCTAAAGTTTGAAGTGCCGACGCGCTAAAGTCAAAAGGAGAGAAGTTTCAAAGCTAAAAAGCGAAATGATTTTTGTCTTTTTTAGAAGCTGAAACCCGCTACCCGCTGCTAGCCTTCTGGCAAACGTCCGGTTTTGTAAGCCGCGGCAAGAGCTTCTTTGGTCGCTTTGCCGCGTCAACAAAACCAGGCCGTTTCCTGCAAAAGGCTATCCGCTTGTATCGGGGCTAGTTTAGTGGCAGTGGCAGTAGCAGTAGCAGTAGCAGTAGCAGTAGCAGTAGCAGCAGGGTGCGCACGCGGGCGCGGAAATCGGTGTTTGA
>JBCNQO010000486.1:0-2661 GCA_039592825.1 Flavobacterium sp. | reverse complement strand
CGACCATACCGCTGCCTCGGCACAAATTCGTGCTTTGGCTGGCCAAATGGTAAGTCGAGAACGCGTGCCCGGCTTTGTCCATTTGCATCCATTCGGCATTGTCGTTTATGAGATGGAAATTTGATTTGTCGTAATCGGCGTACCAAAGTTGGTTCAACGCGGCATAAGTTCCCACAGCGACGGCCGCTTCACCAATAATTACTGCATTTCGTCGGCCTTTGTTCAGCGAATCCGACGGAGTAAGAAAGCGCTCCAAACCGTTCTGCGCCATTGCCGAAAATCCGACAAGGCAAAAAATACAGACCAATATGGAAGCGCGCAAACTCATTTAGCGCTTGATGCCTTGACTGTTGATCCAGGCTACATACTTCTGACGGTTCGCCTCGTGTTGCGCTGGCGTCACGGCAAATTCGTGATACCCGAAATTCGTCACGCTGGCGCAGAAGTAAATGTAGTTGTGCTTTTCCGGATTCAAAACCGCGTCGATGGCCGTAATGTCTGGCATCGCGATTGGCCCTGGAGGCAAACCATTCGTGTAGTACGTATTATAAGGTGAAGCCGTAACCAGATCTTTGTTCAAAACGCGTTTGATGACTTGGTTCCAGTCGCCTGAATTTTTCTTTACGGCATAAATCACCGTCGGATCGGCTTCGAGCTTGATACCTTTTTCGAGTCGGTTCAAATACACGCCAGCCACACGCGGACGCTCGTCTGTTTTCACGGTTTCCTTGTGCACGATCGAGGCCAATGCCGAAACCTGAAGTGGCGTCAAACCGAGCGCTTCGGCCTTTTTAGTTCTTTCTTCGTTCCAAAAGGCGCGGTATTCCTTGGCCATTCTGTCGCGGAATTTATCGGCAGACGTATTCCAGAAAAACTCGTACGAATTCGGGATGAACATCGACAAAACGTTCTCTTCGGTAAACCCGTTTTCTTCAAGGAATTTCGGATCGAGGAAAGATTTCATCAAACTCGTGGAATCAGCTTCGATCTGCTGACCGATGCGACCCGCAAAATCCTCGAGCCTTTCCTGGTTATTGAAAGCGATCTTGACCGAAACCGGCTGACGCAAAGCGTTCACGATCTCGTTGTTGTTCATGCCTTTCTTCAGGATGAATTTTCCGGCTTTAACGTTGGTGTTGTAAGACTTTTTCTCGGCCGTCGATTCGAAATTTTCCATGTTGTCGACGTAAGGCGCGATCACTTCCTTGACCTTGTCGAAAGTGGCGTTCGTAGGAATGAAAACCGCTTGTTCCTTACTGTCGAATTTGGTGTTCGACGAGAAAATATTGCGATAAAGGATATATCCGTATACGATGGCGATTGTCACGATCACGACCGAAACGATGCCCAGAATTTTTTTGAAGTTCACTTTACTTACTGTTGATTAGTTGATAGAACGCTTCGTCCTTGTATTTCCCGTGGATGCGGTTCCAGTCTTTTTTGACGCCGCCCAAAGTGAAGCCAAATTTAGTAAAAAGCGCCACACTGCGAACGTTGGCCGGATCGATGTTGCAATACAATTGATGCAACCCCAAATGGGCAAACGAATACTTGATGAGAAGCTCGAGCGCCTCACTGCCAAAACCCTTGTCGCGACTGGCTTTATCTTTTATGACGATACCGATTCCAGCTCTGTGATGGCGCGGATCGTAGTCAAAAAGATCGATCAATCCTACGGTTTTTGCACTGCCTTGTTGCGCAATCGCCAGCCTCAGTTGCTTGGCTTCGTAAATATCCTGCTGTGCATTTTCGAGATATTGTTTGATGAGAAACCGGCTATAAGGCGTCTGGGTATTGCTGACTTCCCAAATCGATTCGTCGTTTTCTATGGCGAAAATAAAGTCGAGATCTTCGGGTTCGAGCGCTCTCAAAAACACGTTATTTCCGGAAAGCGTCAGCATGGGAACGAGCCTTCGAATACTGATTTGGCCGGGCCGATGAGAAACACGTCGGTGAAATTCCCGTCTTTTTCAGAAAATGAAACCTCGAGTTTTCCGCCTTGCACGTTCAGTTTTATGCGGTCGGAAGTCGTTTTTCCCAATTTGTACATGGCGATCGCGACCGCCGTTGCGCCTGTTCCGCACGACAATGTTTCGTCTTCCACGCCTCTTTCGTAGGTTCTTATCGAGAAACTGCCGTCGGCTTCGGGCTTTACGAAATTCACGTTCGAGCCTTTTTGTCCGTAGAGCGTTCCGTATCTGATTGCTTTTCCTTTTCCGAATACATCGAAATTTTCGAGATCGTCCACGATTTCTATATGATGAGGCGAACCTGTATCGAGAAAAACATAGCTCGGCTGAATGTTGACAGAATCGACATCTTTCATCTGAAGCGAAATGATTCCGTCTGACACATTGGCGAAATGCGGTCCGTCTGACGCGATAAAGTCGGCTGTATCGTCAATCACGCCCAGATTTTTGGCAAATGCGACCAAACAACGTCCGCCGTTTCCGCACATCGAGCCGAGATTTCCGTCAGAATTATAATAAACCATCCTGAAATCGTAGTCTGTGTCGTCTTCTAGCAACAAAAGTCCGTCGCCACCGACTCCGAAACGCCTGTCGCAAAGTCTGGCCACGAGTTCGGTCTCATTTTTGGGAAACTGGAGCGAGCGGTTGTCTATCATGACGAAATCGTTGCCCGTTCCCTGGTATTTTGAAA
>JBCNQO010000485.1:0-2670 GCA_039592825.1 Flavobacterium sp. | reverse complement strand
ACGTTTTGTCGAACACCGGAATCCGCGAGAAGAATTTTTCGGCCGGTTTCGGATTCAAAGGCGAGCATTCTGGTTTCGATGTGTTTTACAGTTATTACAACGCCGAAATCGGGATTTTGCGTGCGTCGCATATTGGCAATATCACCGATTTGGTTTATGCAATCAATCTCGGTCAGCCCGCGGTCATCAACGACTACACTCACGATATTTCGGCTCCGAAACAGCAAGTCCAACACCATTTGGCCAAGCTGAATTACTATCGCGATTGGCATTCGGGCAGACTCGATGTTCAATATTCTTTTCAGTTCAACAACCGATTGGAGTACGACGTGAGACGTGGTGACAACGCGAACCGAGCGGCTTTGGATCTCGATTTGGCGACGCATTCGGTTTTGGTCGATTTCGTTTCGGACAAATCGAAAGACCTGCGTTTCAAGACCGGAATTTCGGGTTCGTACCAGAACAATGTCGCGAATATCTCGACGGGCGTGCGTCCGCTGATTCCCGATTACGACAAGATCGATCTGGGCGCTTATGCCACGGGCGATTACGATGTGTCGGACAAGTGGCGCGTCGAAGCGGGTTTGCGCTACGATTACAGCCACGTGGACGCGGTCAAGTTCTACCTCAAATCGCGTTGGAACGAACGCGGCTATAACGAGGATTTTGCGCATTTCATCATTGGCGATTTCGGCACGCAATGGAAGACGAATCCGGTTTTCACTTATCACAATGTTTCGGCGAGCGCCGGATCGAAATACCAATTGGCCGACAACCTGAATTGGTTCGTGAACCTGAGTTTGGCGCGTCGCAACCCGAATCCGTCGGAACTTTTCAGCGACGGACTTCACCACGCGACGGGTCAGATCGAGCTTGGCGATTTGCGTCTGAAACAGGAAACTTCGATGAAAGTCTCGACCACTTTTTCGTATGCGACCGACAAATTGGCGATTGAGATCAATCCTTACATAAACACGATTTCGGACTTTATGTATTTGCAGCCGACAGGTCTTGAATACACGATTCGTGGCGCTTTCCCGGTTTGGGAATACCGTCAGGCGGATGCGAGATTGACTGGAATCGACGTGACGGCCGATTGGGATTTCCTCAAAAACTGGAACTACCATTCGACGTTCGCCTATGTGTACGGAAAGAATCTCGACAACAATCAGCCGCTTATCGACATGCCGCCAGCGAATTGGAACAACGCGATTTCGTTCCGAAAGAAAGAATGGAGCGATTTTCAGGTCGGACTCAAGAACGAATGGGTGTTTTTCCAGAACCGCTATCCGAATAACGACTTTACGGCCGATGTTCTGGTCGATGGAAACCCGACGCCTACTTTGGTGCAGATAAGCCGTCCGCCAAAAGCTTACAACTTGTTCCATTTTACGTCACAGATTGCTTTGGACGCCATTCCGAAAGTCAAAACGACAATCGTCTTTGGCATCCAAAACCTTGCAAATACCGCTTACCGCGACTACTTGAACCGCATGCGCTACTATGCAGACGACATGGGAAGGAATTTTACCCTTCAACTTAAATTCAATTTTTAACCCAAAAATCATCACAACAATGAAAAAGTCATTGAAATTTTTGCCTTTCGGAATCATCGCACTTCTAATCGCTTCTTGTAGCTCAGACGACAACACGAGCGCGCCCGTAAACGAAGAAGAAGTCATCACGACAATCACGGCCACTTTGACGCCGCAAGGCGGTGGAACGCCAATCACGTTGACTTCTCGCGATCTTGACGGAGACGGGCCGAACGCACCAGTGATCACCGTTTCTGGAAATCTTGCCACGAACACGGTTTACAACGGAAGCGTCGATTTGCTGAACGAAACGGTAACGCCGGCCGAAAGCATCACAGCCGAAATCATCGAGGAAGCGCTAGATCACCAGTTTTTCTTTAGCGGAACCAACAACATCGGAACTGCCGGATACGCCGCGCCTTTCGATTCGAACAACAATCCTGTGGGCGTGAATTTCACTTTCACCACAACTGCGGCCGCAACCGGAAACCTGACTATCGTTTTGCGTCACGAGCCGAACAAAACCGCTGCGGGCGTTGCCAACGGCGATATCACGAATGCTGGTGGTCACTCAGACATCGAGGTGACTTTCCCGGTTATCGTGGAATAATTTTACCAAATACCACAAACGAAAAAGCGCCTCTCGGTCTGAGGGCGCTTTTTTATTTTTAGGAGTTTTGGATCAGAAACGGTTGTCGCCGTCGAGCAAGTTTCCGAGTCCGCCCAGAATGCTTCCTTCTTCAGGGTTGCTTCCGCCGGCTTTTGGTGCCGATGCGATGATCCTGTCGGCCAAACGACTGAATGGAAGCGATTGCACGTAAACCGTTCCGGGTCCGCGAAGCGTCGCAAAAAACAAGCCTTCGCCTCCAAAAATCGAGTTCTTGATGCCACCGACGAATTCTATGTCGTAATCGACCGTCTGTTCGAAACCTACGATGCAACCTGTGTCGACCTTGAGAACTTCGCCCGCGCCAAGCTCTTTTTTGGCCAAAGTTCCGCCCGCGTGAACAAACGCCATTCCGTCGCCTTCGAGCTTTTGCATGATGAAACCTTCACCGCCAAAAAGCCCGCGACCGAGTTTGCGCGAAAATTCGATTCCGACCGAAACGCCTTTTGCCGCGCATAGGAAAGCATC
>JBCNQO010000484.1:0-2671 GCA_039592825.1 Flavobacterium sp. | reverse complement strand
TTTCGCCTTTTGATTTTCATGGTTTTGAGATTTACGGTCATCGTGTCTTCGGAAGCTTCTTCGTTGCGGAAAATTGCCTGGATTTCAGTTTTGCCGATTTTTTTGACCAATCCCGGCCAGACTTTCAGTTGTTTTTCGAGTTCGATATTGGCTTTATCTTCTCTCGGGATTGCGACTTTTCCCGAAGTACCGAAAAGCCCGTATTCGCCCGTGGCGTCCGGAAGTGGCGGCAACTGCCATTCCCAAATGTCGAAACTGAAAAGCTTCTGCCATTTACGGTTCTTGAAAGTATAGATGTGCCAGCTGTTGCAGCTCGAAAAGTCGGCGTGGTCGATCACTAAAGAGATCTCGTCGGTTCCGTCTCCGTTCAAATCGCCTTCGTTCTTGAGGAAATGCAGTCCGAAGCAAAGACCGTGTCCGATTTTCAAGGTGTCGATTTTTGGATTCGAACTCAAGACGAAAGCGTCGGTATTTCTCTTGTCTGTCCATTCGACCAAATCGGGATATTCCAGATCGTCGCGAAATTTGAACGTTTCTTTTCGCGTGTCGGTGTCAATATAATGTTCGGTCAATTTCTCGCGGTTTCCGTCTCCGTCAAAATCGCCATCGACCTCAAAACGGTAGCCGAAAACCTCGTGCGATTTTGGTTTTTCTACTTTCTTTTTTGTCGGGACAGCTTTTGATTTTTCGTCAGACTTTTGACATCCGATAAAAATCGCCAAAAACAAAAGAGGAAACCACAAGATGCGATTTCCTCTTTTCGATAGTTTGTTCAAGTGCATGGATTAGCGTACGTCCATCAATTCGACGTCGAAAACCAAGACAGCGTTTGGTGGAATCACGCCACCTGCGCCTCTCGATCCGTAGCCCAAATCTGGCGGGATCACGAAACGGGCTTTGTCGCCAACGCTCAACAATTGAATGCCTTCGTCCCAACCTTCGATCACGTGACCCATTCCGAGTGGGAATTCGATTGGTTTTTTACGGGCATAAGACGAGTCGAAAGTCTTTCCGTTTTCTAGCGTTCCGGCATAGTGAACCGATACGGTTTTGCCTTTTTGCGCTTTTGCACCGTTTCCTTTCTGGATGATCTGGTAACGCAAACCGCTGTCTGTCTTTTGGAAACCGGCCGACAATTTCTCAAGTCTGGCTTCGGATTCGGCTTTCTCGGCAGCTTCACGCTTGGCACGCGAACCTTCGAAAGTGCGGAAAGCTTCTACCGCATTCCATTTTTGGGCTTCTTCGCCCACGCGCACGATTTCCACTTTGTCCATCGTATCGCCTTGTTTGATCGCATCTACAACATCTTGTCCTTCCACGACTTTACCGAAAACGGTGTGTTTGTCGTCTAGCCAAGGCGTGGCCACGTGCGTGATGAAGAATTGAGACCCGTTCGAACCCGGTCCTGCGTTTGCCATAGACAGCACACCTGGAGTGTCGTGGCGCAAGTCCTGGTGGAATTCGTCGTCGAATTGGTAACCCGGTCCGCCGCTTCCGGTTCCGTTTGGATCGCCTCCCTGAACCATGAAATCGCTGATCACGCGGTGAAACTTGAGTCCATCATAGTAAGGTTTTCCTTGCGGACGCGCTTTGTTTTCGAGGTTTCCTTCGGCCAAAGCCACAAAGTTCCCTACAGTTCCCGGCGTAAGTTCGGGCGTCAATTTGACCAAGATCTCACCTCTCGAGGTAACGAATTTGGCATATATTCCGTTTTCCATGTTCGTATTTTTAAAGTTGGGGCAAAGGTAAGCATTGCAGATTTTATGGACAATCGGATGCTGAAATTCCAAGATTCAAATTCCAAATTCCAAATTCCAAATTCCAAATCTAAAATCTAAAATCCTAAATCTAAAATCTAAAGCCGTGATGCGATTTATAAAAACTAATTGAGTCGATTTACTTCGTTTGCCGTTTTATAGTCTTTTCTCGAGATCGTGTACAAACGTGCTCCGGCATCGTCCAGGATAAAAGCCTGCGATTCGTCGTTCGTGGGGAAATAGATCGAGTAGTGCCGACCGTCCGAAAGCTCGATTCCGTAAGTGGTTGTGGAATTTTTCATGGAGACGGAATTCTGCGTATAATCGAATTTGTTTTTCTTTTGCGAACCGTCGTCTACCACAAAACTTTTCTCGGAAAAGTCAATCTGGAATTTGTTGCCGTCGGAATCTGTGGCTTTCCATTTGCCGCGATAAGTATCCGATCCGCTACAGGCCGTGAGCAATGTTAATAGAAGAGCCGAAAATAGAAGCGTAATTTTTTTCATGATGTCGTTGTTTTGAAGCTACAAATTAGTGAAAATCAACCAGCAATCACACCTTTAGTTTTGTTCGGAAACCGCGTGCGGCGTAATACGACTGTGCGCCGTTGTGATAGGTAAAAACCGTGTCGTAACGCCGGTCGCAGAAAAGTGCGCCACCGAGTTTGCGGATGTTTTCTGGCGTTTTGATCCAACTCGAGGTCTTTAAATCGAATTTTCCAAGTGTCTGCAACTGGCGATAATCGGCTTCATCTAGCATTTTCGTGCCCATTTCGCTTGCCATATCCACTGCATTGTTCGCCGGCTGATGCTCTTTTCTCGAAAGTTGTCCTTCGCGGTCAAAACTCGTGCTGCGGCGTCCGGCCGGACTTTCTGGCGAACAATCCACGAAAGTAAAAGTATCAGAAGACTTAT
>JBCNQO010000483.1:0-2678 GCA_039592825.1 Flavobacterium sp. | reverse complement strand
GTCAAAACGCCGAAAGCCGTAACTTCGGGCCATGCTTTCCAGATTCCAGAAACACGTTGCCGACAACTTCCCACTCCTTCAAGGAAAACGGCTTTTGCTGGCCACGAGCGGCGGCATCGACAGCATGGTCATGGTAAATCTTTTCCACAAATCGGGTTTCGAGATCGGGATTGCGCACTGCAACTTTGGGCTTCGGGGCGAGGAAAGCGATCGCGACAAGACTTTCGTCAAGGAATTCGCTTTGCGGAATGGCATTCCGGCCCATATCACCAAATTCGATACGCAAAAGTTCGCCCGCGATGCCAGGCTTTCGATCCAACTCGCGGCGCGTCAGCTTCGGTATGCTTATTTCGACGAATTGCTCGCGTCCGAAAACTACGATTATGTGCTCACGGCCCATCATGCCGACGACAATCTAGAAACTTTCCTGATCAACTTTACGCGAGGCACGGGAATCGACGGACTTACGGGAATCCCGAAACAAAACGGCAGGATTGTTCGCCCGTTGCTGGTTTTTTCGCGGGAAGAGATCGAAGCTTACGCCAAGTCCGAGAATCTCGAATGGCGCGAAGACAGCAGCAATGCGTCCGAAAAGTACGTTCGCAACAAGATCCGCCACAGCGTCATTCCGACGTTGAAGGAAATCAATCCCGAACTGCTTCAGAACTTTTCGAAAACCCAGGAATTTCTGTCCCAAACCCAAAGTATGGCCGAAGACGCGTCTGCGATCGTTTTTGGAAAAGTCGCGCGCCAATTCGGCAACGAGACGCGATTCGACCTTAAAGAACTTGGTCTATTGCCTAATTACACGGCTTATCTCTACAAATGGCTCAACGGTTTCGGCTTTACGGCCTGGAGCGACATCGGTGAGCTGGTGAACGCCCAATCGGGGAAACAGATTCTGTCGAAGACGCATGTTTTGCTCAAGGACCGCGATTCTTTAATCCTTTCGGAAATCCCGTCGGAAAACGAAAAACGCGGATTCCTTATTTACAAAGGAATGTCGGCCGTTGAACATCCTTTTAAAATATCCTTAAAATCGGTGGAAAAAGCCGGTCAAAATTCAAATACGACTATCTTTGTCGACGCCGAAAAACTGCACTTTCCGCTAGTGTTGCGAAAATGGGAGAAAGGCGATGTCTTTCAGCCTGTTGGCATGAGCGGAAGTTCCAAAAAAGTAAGCAAATTCTTTAAAGACGCGAAGTTCACTTTGCGCGACAAGGAAAATGCGTGGCTTTTGGTCTCGGGAAGCGAGATCGTCTGGATCGTGGGCCATCGCGCCGACGAGCGGTTTAAGGTAAATACGAACACAACAAACATTTTGCATATCGCACTCAACCCATGAAACGCATTCTTTTTTTGCTTTTGGCCGTACTTTCTTTCTCGGCCGGATTTTCCCAGATCGTAAAGCCCGCCAAATGGACGTCTAAAATCACGAAAGTTTCAGACACCGAATTCAAATTGACCTTATCGGCCGAAATGGAAGACGGCTGGCACATCTATTCCCAATTCACGCCAGAAGATGGGCCACTTCCCGCCGTTCTCGAATTCAAGAACCAGAAAGGCAATTACGAACTTATAGGAAAAGCCCAGGAAAGCGCTACAAAACGCCAGTTCAACAAGGAATTTGGCGTGGATGAAATCTATTTTGAGCACAAAGCCGTTTTTGTCCAACGAATCAAGGTGTTGAACGCCAAGCTCAAGACGATAGAATTGTCGCTTGATTATCAGATATGTTCGGACCGATGCATTAATGAGACCGAGAAATTCTCGTTTGCTTTGCCTGCGATTCCGGAAGCGAAAGTGACCGAAGCTTCTAAAACAACTGCGGTTAATCCAGTAGAAACTACTGTCGCAAAAACGGATTCTGTAACCCAAACGAAAGTCGATTCGTCTAAAGTTGACGAGCCCAAGAAAGTTTCTGTAGCTCAGGTAACGTCGGCTCCGATGAATCCAGAATCTACCGAAAACCTTGGCCTTTGGACGATTTTCTTCCTGGCATTGGGCGCAGGATTCGCGGCACTTCTTACGCCTTGCGTTTTCCCGATGATCCCGATGACCGTGAGTTTTTTCACCAAACAAAGCAAGACGAAAGCCGCCGGAATCAAGAACGCGATCTTTTACGGTGTTTCTATCATCGTGATTTATGTGGGATTGGGGCTTATCGTGACCGCGATTTTTGGTGCCGAAGCCTTGAACAATATTGCCACGAACGTGTGGTTCAACGTTATTTTCTTTGTACTTCTCGTGATTTTCGCCTTGTCTTTCATGGGCGCTTTTGAAATTGTCCTGCCGAGTTCTTGGGCGAATAAAGTAGATCAACAAGCCGATCGAGGCGGAATAATTGGAATTCTGGCCATGGCATTGGCTTTGGCAATCGTTTCGTTCTCTTGTACCGGAATTTTTATCGGGAACCTTTTGGTGGTTGCGGCCCGCGAAGGCGGCGTGGCTCCGCTTATCGGGATGTTCGGTTTTTCGCTGGCTCTGGCTTTGCCGTTCATGCTTTTCGCGATTTTCCCGGGTTGGATGAACTCGTTGCCGAAATCGGGCGGTTGGCTCAATACGGTTAAGGTTTTCCTCGGATTCCTTGAGTTGGCGCTGGCTTTCAAATTCTTGTCCAATGCCGACCTGGTTTTGCAGATGCACCTTTTGGAGCGAGAAGTTTTCCTTTCGATCTG
>JBCNQO010000482.1:0-2679 GCA_039592825.1 Flavobacterium sp. | reverse complement strand
CTTCTTCCATATAGACGAAGATGCGTACCAGAAACTGAGCCGTTATTTCGAGGCCATCAAGCGTTCGCTCAACAATTCGAACGGCCAGGACGAGATCATCAAGGATATCGAGATGCGTATCGCCGAAATCATCTCTGAAAAACACAATCACTCCAATCAAGTGATAAATTCGAGAGAAGTCGACGAGATAATCACGATCATGGGACAACCGGAAGATTATCGTTTGGAGGACGACGGCGAACCGGCCAAAAATTCCACGACTTACGATTATACAGCGCCTCGTCGCATGAAAAAGTTGTACCGCGACACCGAAAAAGGTATGATCGGCGGTGTGGCGACTGGTTTGGGACACTATTTTGGGATTGATTCCGTTTGGATCAAAATCCTGTTCCTGATCTTCGTTTTCGCTGGTTTCGGAACCGGAATCGTGGCTTACTTCGTGCTTTGGATCGTGACTCCGGTGGCCGCGACGACCGCCGAGAAACTCGAGATGAGAGGCGAACCGGTCAATATTTCGAACATCGAAAAGAAAGTTCGTGAGGAATTCGACAACGTATCGGACAAAATCAAGAACGCCGACTACGGACAAGTGAAAACCGGAGCCGAAAAGTTCGCGAACAATATCCTCGACGTGCTGGGAAAGATTTTTCTCGCGTTCGCTAAAGTGCTGGGCGCGATCATCGTGGTTTTCTCCGCCTTAATGCTTATTGCGGGCATCATAAGCCTGTTCACGCTTGGTTCTTCTAGCCTGGTTTCGCTTCCTTGGGAAAAATATGCCGAAGCCGTGAATTACACAGACGTGCCAATTTGGGCTGTTGGACTGCTTGGTTTTATTGTACTTGGAATTCCGACTTTCTTCTTGTTCATCCTTGGACTCAAACTTTTGGTGAAAGGCCTGAAATCGATCGGAAACATCGCCAAATATACTTTGCTAGCTGTTTGGTTGATCGCCGTTGGAATCTCGATCACACTTGGAGTGAAGCAAGCCACAGAAATCGGTTACGACGGAAAGAAAGTCGAGAAACACGAGATTATGATAGCTAAAGGCGATACGCTTTACGTGAAATTCCGCTTCAACGATTACTACGCCAAAGACATCGACCACAGACACAATTTCGTGTTCGTTCAGGACGAGAAAGGCAAAGATGTGATCTATTCGAACAACGTCCACATCGAAATATTGAAGACAGACGAGGCTTTCCCTTACGTGCAAATCGAGAAAACCGCTCACGGACGTTCTTTGTCTGATGCGAGAAATCAGGCCGAAAAAATCAAATACCATTTTACAGTTGAAGGATATAGCTTAACTTTAGACAATTATCTGCTAACGGAACTCGACGACAAATTCCGCGATCAGGAAGTGAAAATCTATCTTTATGTTCCGGAAGGGATTTACCTGAAACCCGATCATACGATACAGAATTTCGATTGGAGCGACGACAACTTCTTCAACCTGCACTGGTCTGGCGACTACGCCTACAAGGTTGAAAAAGAAAGAGTGGTTTGTTTGACTTGTCCTCCAGAAGATATGGACGTATACGACGAGAACGGCGAACCGATGGATATGGACATGGACACAGAAATGGACATGGAAAACGACACGATCTTCAACAACGAGAACGCGACGATCCTGAAAGCAGACGACAAAGGCGTGATCATCAAGGCCACAGACAAGAACACGGGCAAGAAGACAAGCCTTAAAATGGACGAAAACGGAGTAATCATCAAATCTGAATAACATGAAAAACATCATCAAATCAATCACCACAATCGCAGCGGCCGTAACACTTTTTGCACTTAACGCTTGCCAATTCAACGGAAAAGAAATCGTAGGAAGCGGAAACGTGAAGACCGAAACCCGTAAAATCAACGGGCCTTTCGAGGCAATCAGAGCCGAGCGCGGTCTTGACGTGACGGTAATCCAGTCGGACGAAACGAGTGTGGTGATTGAGGCCGATGATAACCTTTTGCCGAAAATCGAGACCAAACTCGAAGGCAAAACACTCGTGATCACCACGGAATTCAACAGTTTCACCAACGTGAGCGCCAAGAAAATCACGGTGAAGATGCCTAAAATCTCTGGGCTTGAAACCGAAAGCGGCGCGTCTTTGCAGAACGAAGGCAGTCTGAGAAGCGAAAAACTCGAGTTGTCCTCGTCAAGCGGATCGAACATGAAAGTTTCGGTCGAAGCCGATAAACTTACAGCTGATTCTTCGAGCGGAAGCGGCATTGAGGTAAGCGGGAAGTCTTTGAGTTTCACGACTTCTTCTTCAAGCGGAAGCCATGTTACGGCCGGAGATCTTTTGGCTAACGAAATTTCTGCCGACGCTAGTTCGGGAAGTTCTATTCTGGTTCATCCTATCTTGAAGCTTGCGGGTGAGGCTTCTAGTGGTGGGACTGTTAAGTTCAATAATGATCCTAAGTCTTTTACTAAGGAAGAGAGTTCTGGTGGGAGTGTTTCGAGAGAGTAGTTTGTTTTTGTTCGGCAAATTTGCTTGCCGGACCAATCTCACTTTCTATGCCTGTTAAAACAGCTGCGCTGTTTTTGGTGTTTCTTTTTTTGCGGCGGCTGCGCCACCGTGGCTCTTATTTTCTTTCGTCGCCTGCGCGGCGGGCGGTTCTTTTGCCTCGTCGCAAAAGAACCAAAAAGACGTTAGCGGCTACACCGTTTTGGCGACC
>JBCNQO010000481.1:0-2679 GCA_039592825.1 Flavobacterium sp. | reverse complement strand
GATGAAACGCAGGCGACGCAGGTCCTGCTCGCCGAAGATGCGGTAGCCACCGGCCGAACGTGCCGCGGTGGGCAACAGCTGCTGGCGCTCGTAGTAGCGGACCGTATCGATCGGGGACGATCACAGCCTGCTCACGATGTACCGCATGGATATGGTGGACGAAATCTATATCAACAAAAGCGGATACGGAGGCGGACAAAGCGGAAGTTCGGGAATCATCAGGATCTACCTGAAGAAAAGCCTGATAGGCAGAGGACTCAAAACCAAAACAAAAGGGTTGATAATCAAGAATGCGTTCCAGAAAAGCGCCGAATACACGAATCCGGAATATTCAGACTACAAAGGAGATGCTTTCCAATCGCTAGGTTCCATCCATTGGATTCCAAACGTGGCAACAGACGCTAATGGAGATTTCAGGTTTTCGTTCCCTAATTTCCACCAGGATTCGGTAAAAGTCGTGATAGAAGGAATTTCTTCAGACGGAACGGTGATTTCCGAAGTGAAGACGATCCAGATCAAGTAAATCGATAAAAGTCGAGAATCAATTTCCCGGCACTTCCGGGGTTTTTGTTTTTTTCCCGAATTTGAGAATAACGGGAACGATCGTGATGACTAAAAGAATGATTACGATCCATTCTATGTAATGCTTGAGGTCGATACCGAACTTGGCCAAAAGGAAGCCATAAAGGTAATGTCCGGCAAAAATCAAGCTGAACGACCAAAGGAAAGAGCTAAGGACGTTGTAGAACATGAAGCGCTTTTTGTCCATGAGCACGATTCCGGCCACGATTGGCGCGAACGTCCTGAAAATGGGCAAGAAACGCGCAAAGATGATGGCGCGACCGCCGTGTTTTTCGAAGAATTCTTTCGATTGGATAAGGTATTTCTTTTTGAAAATCCAGCTGTCTTTCTTGTTGTACAGATAATAGCCACTTTTCGCGCCGAACCAATATCCGACCATATTCCCGAGAATTCCGGCCAAAGCGACGAATGTAGCCAGCAAGACCACATTCAAAAACGCGCTTTCGATGATCATGAAATTCTCGATGAGCTCGCGGTTGTAGATTCCCGAAAGGAAAAGCAAACTGTCGCCGGGAAGAAAGAAGCCAGCAAACAAACCGGTTTCGGCGAATACGATGAAAAGTACGATAAGGATCCCGACCTTGACGCCATTGATGTCGAAGTGAATGTAAAACAACGGGTCAATCAGGTCTTTCCAGTTAAAATCGCTCATTTTCAGCTCGTTTGTAAGGTGTGTAAAATAGGTGCGTGAAAGTACACAAATATTGCCGTTCCCGACAATTTCACGCACCTATTTAAGGTTTTGTTAACGGTTATTTCGAGTCCGCTCTCTCGTACTTGCAGCAGCTGTGCAGATTGTCGTAATCGCCTTTTTCGGCTTTGACATTTTTCGTGTCGTGACCTACTTTCGCGATCGCTTTTTCCACCTGGTTCACAGACGTTTTTTCTTCATTCAGGATAAGACTCAACTGATGCGAATCAACATCCCAAACAGCAGACTTTACTCCTGCCACAGACAGTGCGGCTTTCTCGATGCGCTTCTTACAACTTTCACAATTGCCGTTCACTTCTACCGTGTACTTGGCATTCTTGTTTTTCTTGTCCTGGGCATTTGCGCCGAATGCGGTCAAGGTGACCAACAGCATAAAAAGGAATTTTTTCATGGTTCTAAAGTAATTATTTGATTTTAAAGCGGAATCCGGCATAAAACATCTGACCAAAAACCGGCGCATACAAAACCGATGCATCGAAATTCGGGCCAAACGGATCGTCGGCTCCCAAAACGGGATTCTTTTGTTTGTAGTTCGCCATGTTTTCGCCACCGGCATAAACCTCGAATGTGGACGAAAAAGTGCGCGTAATCTGGGCATTCAATATGGAAAACGCCGGAGAATAATCGGGCAACTCACCCGAAGCCGTACTAGGCAAACGCTGCGTTCCTGTCCAATTCCAGGTAGCGTCGAACTTCCAGCGCTGGCCTTTTTCCTTGATGTGAGTAGCGAATTCGGCATTGGCGAAAAAACGGTGGCGAGGCGTTAACGGACGTTCGAAACTTCCGGCCAGATAATCGGTTCTCGTGTCGTAATATTTGTAGGCCGTTCTCAAATTCAGATGCTTGTAAGGCTCATAGTTGAAATCGACCTGAACGCTGTTCACATAAGACTTTCCGTCGAGATTGTAGAATTGCACGGCATTTCCCTGGGAATACCAATCTACGACGACCTGTTTGCTGAAATCGGTTCGATAAATGTCGAAACCAGCGTCGGCCGGCTTTCCGAACAGATCGAATTTCTGGTTGAAACTGATGCCGTAATTCCACGCGACTTCAGGATTGAAACCATAAACCGTGCCCGATCTTTGGGTGTAAAAAGTTGGAATCCGGTTGCTGGCGAACATTTGCTGGTTTTCGGCCAGAATGTTGGCAGCACGTTTTCCGCGACCGGCAGAAAATCGCAAAACGGCTTTTTCCCAAGGATTGTAGCGCACGTGCAAGCGAGGTGTCGCGAAAAATCCGAGTCTATTGTGGTTGTCTGCTCGCATTCCCGCCACGACGCTAAAGTTGTCGGCGTTGTCGTAAGTGTATTCGAAAAACGCTCCCACGGAATTGTCGGTTCGGTCAAAAATGTCGTTCCCGCTGTTGTACAAACCGATCGACTC
>JBCNQO010000480.1:0-2686 GCA_039592825.1 Flavobacterium sp. | reverse complement strand
GGTTTTCTGCGAAGTCGCATCAGAACCGGCTTCTGGCTCAGAAAGACAGAATGCGCCAATGATTTCGCCGGTTGCGAGTTTGGTCAAATACTTCTGTTTTTGTTCCTCGGTTCCAAACGTTTGCAAACCCCAACAAACAAGCGAGTTGTTCACCGACATCACAACCGAAGCCGAAGCGTCGACCTTGGAAATTTCCTCCATGGCCAAAGCATACGAAATCGTATCGAGTCCGGAGCCGCCGTATTTCGGGTCTACCATCATTCCCAAAAATCCGAGTTCGCCCATTTTTTTGATCTGTTCGGTAGGAAATTCCTGTTTTTCGTCTCTTTCGATAACGCCCGGCAAAAGCTCGTTTTGGGCAAAATCGCGAGCCGCTTGCTGAATCATCAAATGTTCTTCGGTTAGATTAAAATCCATAACAACTTCGATTGAAAATTAAGGTTTGTTTAAAAATTTGCCCAAAGATAAATTTTTTGTTGGCAAATTCTCAATCACAATCCCTAATTTTGACGCGTGCCACAAAAAATCTACAACGTTATCGGAGTCATGTCGGGAACGTCTCTTGACGGTGTCGATCTGGCTCGTGTCGAATTTAAAGTTTCTAATGGACATTGGACGTTCGAGATCTTCGAATGCGAAACCGTCGCCTATAACCAGCATTGGCTTTCCCAACTCAAAATTGCCGTCGGATTCACCGAATCGGAACTCGAAAAACTCAATTCTGACTACACTTTATTATTAGGTGGAATCATTCGCGATTTCATCGATCGGAACAAAATCGAAAATCTCGATGCCGTTTGCTCGCACGGACACACGAGTCTGCACCAGCCGCAAAACGGATTTACGCTCCAGATCGGGAATTTACCCAACATTGCACAAATTGTAGGTAAAAACGTGATTTGCGATTTTCGCGTGCAAGACGTGGAATTGGGCGGACAAGGCGCGCCGCTCGTGCCAATTGGCGACCGGATTCTGTTTCCCGAATACGACTATTGCCTTAACCTTGGCGGATTCTCGAATGTATCGTTCGAAGATCATGGATTACGATTGGCATTCGACATTTCTCCCGTAAACACGGTTTTGAACTATTATTCGGACAAACTCGGATTCGCTTACGACGACAAAGGCCAGATCGCGAAATCGGGCAACATCGACTACGAACTTCTGGCGCAACTGAACGCTTTGCCGTTTTACGAAAAACCTTATCCGAAGTCGCTTGGGTTTGAATTCGTACGCGAGACGATTCTTCCGCTAATCGAGACTTTCCAGATTTCCACCCAAGACAAAATGCGCACTTTCGTCGAGCACATCGCCGTCCAGATCGCATCGGCACTTCCGAAAAAAAGCGGAAAACTGCTTGCAACCGGCGGCGGCGCTTACAACGAATTTCTCATGGATCGCGTTCAGGAACAGCTTTCGCAGATGAAAATCGAGATTCCGACCCAAAAAATCCTCGAGTTCAAGGAAGCTTTGATCTTTGCCTTACTCGGCGTTCTGAAAATGCGTGAGGAAATCAACGTCCTTGCTAGCGTGACAGGCGCAAAACACGACCACAGCTCGGGCAAATCCTACAGAATTTGACGATCGAAATACTATATTTGCACAACTTTTTTCAACTACAACTATATAATGAAGGAATTACTCAAAAAATACGAGAATAAAGAACCGGAAATCGTCTTCAACTGGAAAGATCCCGAAACCGATGCCGAAGGCTGGACGGTGATCAACTCGCTTCGCGGTGGCGCGGCCGGCGGTGGAACACGCATGAGAAAAGGCCTTGACCAGAACGAGGTTTTGTCGCTTGCAAAGACCATGGAAGTGAAATTTACCGTTTCGGGTCCGGCGATCGGAGGTGCGAAATCGGGCATCAATTTCGATCCGAACGATCCTAGAAAAGATGACGTTTTGAGACGTTGGTACAAAGCGGTTTCCCCACTTTTGAAAAGCTATTACGGAACGGGCGGTGATTTGAATGTGGACGAGATCCACGAAGTGATCCCAATGACCGAGGAATGTGGCGTTTGGCATCCGCAAGAAGGTGTTTTCAACGGACATTTCAAGCCGAGTGAAGCCGACAAGATCAACCGCATCGGCCAACTGCGCCAAGGCGTGATTAAGGTAATCGAAAACCCGAAATTCTCTCCGGACGTTACGCGCAAATACACGGTTGCCGACATGATCACAGGTTATGGTGTGGCAGAAGGCGTGCGTCATTTCTACGATATTTACGGAGGCGAGATCAAAGGAAAACGCGCTATCGTTCAAGGTTTTGGAAACGTAGGTTCGGCCGCGGCTTTCTATCTGGCCGAAATGGGCGTGAAAGTAGTGGGAATCATCGATCGCGATGGCGGACTTTTGAATCCTGACGGTTTTTCTTACGAAGAAATCACGAACCTTTTCCTGAATAAAGACGGAAACAAACTCGTGGCCGAAAACATGATCCCATTCGCCGAACTCGATGCGAAAGTTTGGGAAACAGGAGCCGAGATTTTCGCTCCTTGCGCGGCTTCGCGTTTGGTGACAAAAGAACAAGTGGACAAAATGGCTGCAAACGGACTCGAAGTGATTTCTTGTGGCGCGAACGTACCTTTTGCCGACAAGGAAATCTTTTTCGGCCCGATTATGGAGGAAGTCGATTCGAAAGTAAGTCTTGTTCCGGATTTTATCTCGAACTGCGGAATGGCCC
>JBCNQO010000048.1:0-7600 GCA_039592825.1 Flavobacterium sp. | reverse complement strand
GTTCCGATGAAACCGCCACCGCCGTAACCACCTTGCAATTCCACCTGGCTCGATCCTTTTTCCACAACATGCCACTCAACATCTACAGTTGCGTCTGTTGGGTTGATGTTCTTGAGTTCAGGACGGATCGCTTCCGGATCGAAAAACTGCAAAGCACCGAGTTCGCGAATCGTGCGCACGATTTCTTCTTTAGAGTATTTCTGGCCAGGCTTGGTGCGAAGTTCGCGGTAAATCACCTCGTCGTTCGTACGGTCGTTGCCCATTACTGTGATCTTGTTGAAATAAGCCACCGGACCTTCAATGATCCTGATCTCGAAATCGATCGTGTCGTTGTAAGTTCGGGTTTCTACGGCATTCACGTTAGAGAACATGTAGCCGTTGTTCTGGTAAAGGTTAGAGATGTCGTCTGAATCCGGAGAAGATTTGTCCGAAATACGTTTTTCCAGCAATACGCCATTGTAGACATCGCCTTTCTTGATTCCCAACATTCGCTGCAAAGCCTGATCGGAATAGACCGTATTTCCTAAGAATTTGATGTTTCCGAAGTAGTGCTTGCGACCTTCCTCAAGTTTAATCTTGATCTTGATGTCGTTGTCTTTTTTGTCGTATCTGACAGAATCGTAAACGATACGTGCATCGCGGTAACCGTTTTCCTTGTAAAGGTTTGTAGCAGACACAAGATCTTCCTTGTATTTTTCAGGGATGAATTTCGACGCCTTCCAAACACGGACAAAATTGCGCTGTTTGGTGCCCGACATCGAACGTCTCAAACGAGCGTCGGTAAATACCGTATTACCTTCAAAATCAATATAGTCAATCTTGATTTTCTTGCCTCGGTCAACCGAAACCAACATTTTTACGTTATTGCCGCCAATGGTGTCGGGAATAGTATTGATGTTGACTTTCGTTGCGAAATATCCGTCTTTTTTGTACTTGTTCTCGATGTAGTTTTTGGTAGTGGTGACGAGGTTTTCGTTTACGACTTTGCCTTTGGTAAGACCGGTTTCCTTGATAAGGTCGTCGATTTTTCCTTTTTTGACACCTGTAATCTTGGCTTCGCTGAGTTTCGGAAGCTCGTTGATGTTCAATTCGAGCCAGATGCTGTCGTTTTCAATGCGATCTACGTAAAAATCGATGTCGCTGAAAAGCCCGAGTTTTCCTAATTTCTTGATGGCGTTACTGATCTGTTCTCCCGGAACCTGGATCTGTTGTCCTTTTTGGAGTCCGGTAAAGGTAACGACGGTTTGTTCGTTGAAGGTAATTTTACCGGTAACGGCAACATTGGCCAAGATGTATTTCTTACCCGAGAGCCTGTCTTGGGCACGGAGCGAAAAAGTTCCGAAAATCAATACGATAAGAGCTAGCCCTAAGTTTTTTTGTAACACTAAGAAATTATTTAATTTGTTCGCTGGTTTTACCAAATCTCCTCTCCCGACTTTGATAGCTTATGATGGCTTGATATAAATCTTCCTCACTGAAATCTGGCCACAAAACGTCTGTAAAATAAAGCTCCGCATAAGCGATTTGCCACAATAGGAAATTGCTGATACGGTGCTCGCCGCTGGTGCGGATAAGCAAATCTACATCGGGTAAATTATGCGTGTAAAGATGCTGATTAATAATTGATTCGTCAACCTGGTCAATTACAATTATATTATTTTTAACTTTAGTCGCAATATCTCTCACAGCCCGCGTCAATTCTTCCCTCGAGCCGTAACTGAGCGCTAAAGTAAGCGTCATTCTGGTGTTGTTTTTCGTCTTTTCGATGACGTCTTCAAGCTCTTTTCGGGTGCCTTTCGGAAGCAGATCCAGATTGCCGATCGAGTTGAGTTTGATGTTGTTCTGCTGAAGTGTTTTGAGTTCGGCCCTGAGCGATTTCATGAGCAATTTCATGAGCATCTCGACCTCGAGTTTAGGACGGTTCCAGTTTTCGCTCGAAAAGGCGTAAAGCGTAAGGTGTGAAATGCCAAGACGCGCACAGGTTTCTACTGCCATGCGAACCGATTTGGTCCCGTTTTCGTGCCCGAAAGCGCGCAACATGCCTTTTTGTTTGGCCCAACGGCCGTTCCCGTCCATGATTATGGCGAGGTGATTCGGTAGATTGTCCTTATTTATGCGGTCTTTGAGTTCCATCTAATCTGCGCAATAGCAGGGTTTGTTTCCAAAGGTATATGTCAGAGTCAAGCCCGAAAACACATACCAGTCTTTATTGTTCAGGTTCCCGAAACGCAAGGTCTCGAGGTCATCGTTCTTTGGATTGCTTCCGTCTATATTGTCGGTAAACGTCCAGCGCGCGCCAATTTCGGCACCCAAAACCCAATGGTCGGCTATGTTAGTCTTGATTCCGACAGTGATCGGAACAGCCAACGAAAATGCGCGTTGATCAATCTTGTATCCGTCGCTCAAATGAAACAACTCGTCGTAAATGAAAAAGTTCAATCCCGTAAATACATAAGGAGTGATTTTTTTGCGCCCGTCGTGCAGGTTAAAATCGAAGAAGTTGAACTCGAGTCCGGCCGAAAATTCCTTGATGTCGTTCTGGAAATTGAAACCTCTGGTTTTTCTCGCCGGCATGTCAGAATCGAGGTCATTCGCCGTAAGTTTCGACTGGTTATAACCGAATCTCCAACTGTGGCGCGGGCTTCGGTTCCACTTGTACAAAACGCCGAAAGCGAACTCGTTCGGGGCAATGTAATTCGTCTTTCCGACATCACCAATAAAATTACTGCCGCCCAAAAATGCCCCAATTTCGTGAATCTGGGCTTTCGAAGCGGTCAGGGCAAAAATGCAAACGATTAAGACAATGATTCTTTTCATCGATTTGAAAATAGCGTGCAAATATAACAATTAAGACTTCGCCCAAAGGGTTTTGAGCGTATTTCTGTCAAATTATAACACGCGGTTAGTGAATAATTTCGCGATAAGGACTAATAGGAAACGGCTCGCAAAGCGTTAATAGTATCGTGCCGGCGAAATTTGGGTCAATTTCTCTTGTCTTCTCCCCATAAAAGTTTGGCGCGCAACGTCTTGAGAAACGTGTCGCCGGGAACTTCGACCATATTGATCCTGAAAGGTGTTTTTCTTATGATGAGTTCCGATTCGTTTTTGACTGATGCTATGCGCGAATCGAGAGAAACCAGGTATTGTTCCTCGCGTCCGGAAACCTTCAGGCGAATTTCGGTATTGTCAGGAATGACCAAAGGGCGCGCGTTCAAATTGTGAGGCGCGATTGGAGTAATCACCAAACTTTCGGCTTTCGGGGTTAGGATCGGACCGCCGCAGCTCAAGGAATATCCTGTAGAACCGGTTGGCGTAGAAATGATCAAACCGTCTGCCCAATACGAATTTAGGTATTCGCCGTCGAGCCAGGTTTCTATGGTAATCATCGAAGTCGTGTCTTTTCTGGAAACCGAAACCTCGTTCATGGCAAAGTTGATTTCTTTTACCGACGCAATTTCGGGCGTAACTTCCAGACTAAGCAAAGTTCTGGGTGAAATCGCAAAATTCCGATCGATCACATATTGCATGAAAGTATCGATGTGGTCGCGTTGCACGCTCGCCAAAAAACCGAGTCGGCCGGCGTTGATTCCCAAAATTGGGATTCCCAGATCGCGAACCAAAGTCGCCGCTCTTAAAATTGTTCCGTCGCCTCCAATCGAGATCATGATGTCGAAATCCTGATCTTTGAGGTCGGCATAAGACGAAAAAGTCTTGTATTCCTTTTTGACGATTTCCTTGTCGTAAAGAATCTTCAGGAAATCGGCTTCTATGTAAAGATCAACCTGGTTTTTGTTGAAGAAGATGAAAATGTCCTTGATGATCGGCTCGGTACTATTTTGGTAGTATTGTCCGTAAATGGCGACTTTCATCAGATGTTCAAGTATTTGTCAAGATAGTCGGAACGGTCGCGCAAGCTGTTCAGGTAAGTGTCTTCCTGGTGTTCGGACACGATCTCGTAATTGTATCTGCGGAAAGTCTGCAAAATCTCGTTCATGCCGCCAATCGCGATTTTTACCGTAACCTGAACTGTGTCGACAGTGGCTTCGGAAATGAACATTCCCAAAATCTTGCCGTTGTTGCTTTCTACGATTTGCGTGATTTGCCCAATCGAGTAGTCGGCAATTCCTTTTTCAACGATAATGATGCCACCTTGTTCTTTCAAAAACGGGGTTTCGTTGAACAGTTTTATGATGTCGGCACTTTCGTAATAACCCACGTAATTATTTGATTCGTCCAGAACCGGAACAACGTTCGTCTCGTATCTCGCGAAAAGTTCCAGAACGTCGAGCCAAAGCATGTTCGTGCGTGCGAAAAATCCTTCTAGAGCGTATCTGTAATTCCCGATTTCCTTTTCGTCTTCGAAGGTATCAACATCGTCTGCGCCAATCGAACCGATGTAAACCGATTCTTCCACGATAGGAAAATGCGCGAAGTGTTCTTCGGCAAAAAAGTCCTTGATCGCGGCCACGGTTTCTTTTCCGTCGATAGGCCTGTAGTCGTTGTTGATATATTCAGAAATCTCGCTCATCTCGCCAATGCTGGGTTTTCGATTGCAAATTACTTAAAAATTGCAACATCGCGCCGGTTTTAACTTTGTATTTTTGTAAGGAAAACTACAACGATTACCATGACTAAACTATCTGTCAACATCAATAAAATAGCCACTTTGCGAAATGCGAGAGGCGGAAATGTGCCCGATTTGCTAAAGGTCGCGGCCGATATCCAGAACTTTGGTGCACAAGGCATCACGATCCATCCAAGGCCAGACGAGCGCCATATTCGCTACCAAGATGCGCGTGACCTCAAGAGTATCGTCCATACGGAATACAACATCGAAGGAAATCCCGAGAAGAAATTCATCGACCTTGTTCTTGAGGTGAAACCCAATCAGGTGACTTTGGTTCCAGATGCTGTCGATGCGCTAACTTCGAACGCCGGTTGGGACACAAAAAAGAACATCGGTTTTCTCAAGGAAGTGATTTCGGAATTCAAGAGAAATGGCATCAGAACGTCGATTTTTGTAGATCCGATACTTGAAATGGTAGACGGAGCGGCCGAAACCGGAACCGATCGAATTGAACTTTACACCGAAAGTTTCGCCACGGAATATGCATCGGGCAACCTTCAAAGTGTCGATGTTTACGCGGCTGCGGCCAAACGCGCGGGCGAATTGCACCTCGGCGTAAATGCCGGACACGATCTGAGTCTCGACAACCTGAAATATTTCAACCAGAATATCCCGAATCTGCTCGAGGTCTCGATTGGGCATGCGCTCATTTCCGAAGCTTTGTACCTCGGTCTGGAAAATGTCGTGAATATGTATCTGCAAAGGCTCAAGTAATATGGAAGAACTGCTTTATTCGAGAATTGAGGGCGAAGGAAAACCGCTGGTGATCATTCACGGTTTTTTGGGAACGTCAGACAATTGGAAAACGTTCGCCGGGCAATATGCCGCAAACGGTTATCAGGTGCACGCGCTCGACATGCGCAATCACGGCCGCAGTTTCCATTCGGACGAGTCGAATTACGATGTTATGGTAGAAGATGTCCGCGAATATGTAAAACATCAAAACCTGTCGTCTTTCGATTTGATCGGACATTCGATGGGCGGAAAGATCGCGATGTTCTTCGCCAAGAAATATCCCGAGCTTATCGATAAAATGATCATCGCCGACATCGGTCCGAAATATTACAAGCAGCATCACCAGGACGTTCTCGCGGCTTTGAACGCGGTAGATTTTTCTATAAAACCGAGCCGTTCCGACGTGGAGCAAACCATGAAACAATTTCTGGGAGACGATTTGGGAACGATCCAATTCCTGATGAAAAACCTGTATTGGGTCGAGCCCGGACAACTTGGTTTTAGGATAAATCTTCCTGTGCTTACCAAAGAAATCGAAAACATCGGTCTTGCGTTGCCCGAAGGCGAAATGCCCAGAAGCGATGTGGTAACGACCATGAGTAACACACCAATAATCGCCCAGATCACAAATTGCAAAACGCCGGCGAGCGAAGTCCCGACGATTTTGCCCATCATGAGCTGGAAAGGTTTTACCGACGAAATGATGATCTCGATGATACGGTTGGTCTTTTCCTCGATGACCGAACGCATGACCATATTGCCGTAAATGATGATGAACATCATGATGAGATAGCCGAAAGCGCAACCGATCATGATCTTGATCTCGTTGAAGCCTTTGAGTCCGACTTCGCCCGTAGATTTGGACAGCGCGATATCGACATTGGCTTGCGCCTGACGGATTTGCAGCGTGTCGAGTTTGGCGTTGATGAAATTGGTCTGGGTGATTTTGTCGGAAATCTTTTGCTCGAGATTCGCGATGAAACCGATTCCGGGATCGTCGTCTGAGAAATACTGTACTTTTTTCTCGAGTGCCTTTGCTGTGGCGGTTTTCGGGATGTAAAGCACGCCTTCGTACAATCCCGAGGCGATGCTGTCGCGCAAGGTTTTTACGGGAATTGCCGTTTTGTCTTCGAACTTATATTCGTCATTGCTCTTGAATTCACGTGCGAACATTCCGGTTTCGTCGTGCACGGCGATGGTTTTCACGTCGGCTTTGATCGAACTCAGATACGCGATAAGACAAGCGATCCCGACGAAAAGCATCGGACTCAAAAACGTCATCACGATAAAAGACTTGTTGCGGACTTTGGCGATGAACTCGCGTTTTATGATAAGGGAAAGCGCACTCATTTTCTTGTTTTTGTTTTATTTTTCATTGTAAACTCAAAGTCCCGGATTGACTCCAATCCCTGAACCCTGAACCTTGTACCTTTAACCCTTCTGAGTTACCGTTTGGATGAAAATATCGTTCACGCTCGGGATCTTCTCCACGAAATGCGTAACCTGGCCGCGATTGACGAGCATCTGCAGCAAGTCGTTCGGACGCGAATTCCCGATCTGGACATTGAGCTTGAGTTCGTCGTTTAGCGACTTGAAATCGGCTTGGGTAAGCGTGAATTTCTGGGTTAGGTCGTACATCAAACCTTCTACATTGTCTGTAACGATTCCGACTTCGAAATTTTGGGTGCGGTATTGGCGTTTGACGTCTATGAGCTTGCCGTCTATGAGTTTGTTCGATTTGTGGATGAGCGCGATGTCGTCGCACAATTCTTCTACCGATTCCATTCGGTGCGTCGAGAAAATGATCGTCGTACCCTGATTCTTGAGCTCGAGGATCTCGTCTTTGATGATGTTGGCATTCACCGGATCGAAGCCCGAGAAAGGTTCATCGAAAATGAGCAACTTCGGCTTGTGCAAAACCGTGACCACGAACTGGATCTTTTGGGCCATTCCTTTGGAAAGTTCCTGGATTTTCTTGTTCCACCAGCCTTTTATCTCGAGTTTGTCGAACCAATAATCGAGTTGCTGTTTGGCTTCTTGTTTCGACAATCCTTTGAGTTGCGCCAGATAAAGGCACTGCTCGCCCACTTTCATCGACTTGTAAAGCCCGCGTTCTTCTGGCATGTAGCCGATTTGCGAAATGTGCTTCTGGCTTAATTTTTCGCCGTCGAGCAAAACCTCGCCCGAGTCTGGAAAAGTGATCTGGTTGATGATTCTTATGAGCGACGTCTTTCCGGC
>JBCNQO010000479.1:0-2688 GCA_039592825.1 Flavobacterium sp. | reverse complement strand
AGGCAATCTTGTAAATTGTCTGCCGAAAAGCTATCGGACGATTCTTCATTTTCTGAATCCAGATCATTCACGGTTTCGAACGAAAGTACGTCATTGAAAATTTCATCTCCTTGATGGATTGAACGGACAAGCCTTGCATGGAACTCGTCACTTTGTTTTTCCAAAGAAATCCAGTCGAAAGTGGCCGATTCGAAGAAGAAATCGGTCTTGACGAAAATGGCGAGTTTCCTTCCTAACTTTAGGTGCAGCAACGCTTTTTCTGTCGATATTTCATTGATCGGAACCAACTTACTCCTTAACCTCCAAACGCGTCATAATAGGAAAATGGTCGGAATTCTCGAATTCTGAGAAGTTCGTGAACGCCTTGACCTGAAGTTTCGGATCGGCAAAAATGTAGTCGATCCGGGCCGGATAGTACTTGAATTTATAGGTTTGGCCAAAACCTTTTCCGGCTTCCTCGAATGTGTCGTTGAGCTTGCCTTTGATCACGCGATACACGTAAGAGAACGCGCTGTTGTTCATGTCGCCGCAGATTATCACCGGATATTTGCACGCACGACGGTGTTTCTGGATGATCTCGGCTTGTTGCTGCTGGTGTTTGAACGCTTCCGAGATGCGCTTCAGGATTGCCTGACGTTTTTTCTCGTCGATCTGGTTCAGGTGATCGTTGTTGATCTCGTCTACGTCTGGCGTGATCTTGACCGACTGTAAGTGCATGCTGTAAACGCGGATCGTATCTTTTCCCTTTCGGATATCGGCATAAACGACGTTGTTGTTCGAATTCGGAAGCTCGAGTTTGCCTTCTTCGATGATCGGAAACTTGGAATAGATCGCCTGGCCGGTTTTCACCTGATTGCCTTGCATCATCACGTATTTGTGCGGATAAACCTTGAGGTCGACTTTCGCACGTTCGGAATATTCCTGAAGGCACACGATATCGGGATTCTGCTCGTTGATGAAATCTTCTATCGTCGCGCCAACGTCTTCTTTAGGAAGCCACTCAAAAAGATTGAACAAGCGAACGTTGTAGCTCATTACGGTAAAATCCTTTTCGGAATCGGGAAGGTTTATGGGCGAAAATTTGTAGAATTTAGAGATGAACGTGATTCCGGCCAACAAAAGCAAAGCCGGCAGAATGATGTGTTTTTTGAGCAGGATTGCCCAATAAATGAAAAAACACGCGTTCAAAATAAGGAACATCGGCATGAACAAAGTCAAGACCGAAAGAAACGGAAACAGCTTCGGAGCGAGGAACGGCAAGACATAAGCGATCACGGTCAATATCGTAAGCAAGATATTGAGCAACCACATGAACTTGTTAAACCACGAGAGCTTTTTCATATCATTTTCCGGCCCGGAACAGAAAATCTTTTTCTTCTTTGGTCAGGCTATCGTAACCTGAACGAGAAATCTTGTCGAGTATTTCGTCTATCTGTTGCTGCGTCTTGTCTTTTGTTACGACTCTTGGCGCAGACTTTTCTTGTTTGGTATCGTAATTTTTGTGGACGGTCTTGAATTTGGTCTTCTTCTCGCCTTTCTTGAACAGATTTACGAAAAAATCGATTACCGACGTCACGATATTACTCAAATCTGTTCCGTTCAGCAGCAATTTCATGTAGACGAATCCGAACAACGCTCCCGAGAGATGTGACAAATGGCTCACGGTATCGCCCGACGGAATCGCGATGATGTCGAAAAACAGCAACACGCCCGTTATGATCCACAGTTTGACGTTTCCTATGAGCAACAGACGCACTTCCATTGTAGGGTTGTAAGTCGTGATCGCCACCAAAACGGTCATCACTGCAGCCGAAGCACCGACTAATCCGGCACCGGAACCAAAAATGTAGAAATTGGCCGTGTAGACCAGTCCGGCGAAAATCGCTCCTAAAAAGTAAACGCCTACGAATTGCTTGATATTGAAAAATGTCCGGAACAAACGGGCCGAAAAGTTCAGTACGAGCATGTTGCTCAAAAGGTGCATGAAACCCGCGTGCATAAACGAATACGTGATAAGCGTCCACGGATAGAAATGGACTACTTCCGGACGCAATGCCAGCCAATCGGGAAAATAACTTCCCGGCACGAACGCAAAATACAAAGCAGAGACGATGAAAACCGCCACGTTAATGATAATCAGACGCGTTTCGGGTCCGCCTAAGCTGTATTCGCTCTTGATGTCATTCCAGATTGCCGACATATCAATTCCAACGGTTATGGGTGAATTTATTGTTTCTCCAGTACCACATCATGATAAAGCCAAAAAGCGCTCCACCGATGTGGGCAAAATGCGCGACGCCCGTACTTGGTCCGCCAATTATCGAACTCGAGGAAATTCCGCCAAAGAAATCCAGCAAAATCATTCCGGGAACGAAATATTTGGCCTTGATCGGAATCGGGAAAAAGATCATGATCATTTGCGCATTCGGGAACATAAAGGCATAAGCTACCAAAAGTCCGTAAATCGCACCCGACGCGCCTACCACCGAAATCTGGCTTTGGCAAGCCGCTTGATACAAAGCATCGAAACTGGATTGCGAAAGCTGGGACATTTTTCCGCTCTGCGTGAGAATCGGCTCTAATCCTTTATAGAACAACTCCTTACTAAAATAATCACCATCTTCGAACTGAAGATTCAAAATACGGTGAACGTCGTCGGCACCAAGCCCGATATCGTTTACCTGAGCG
>JBCNQO010000478.1:0-2693 GCA_039592825.1 Flavobacterium sp. | reverse complement strand
TAATTCTTTTAAAACCAATCAGCCGTTGTCGAAAAATGAGTTTACATTTACCGAGAGTAAATACCCGAATTACTACATCAACAAACTAGATTGATTCACGCGAGTGAAAATCCTTGACCGTTATATCCTGAAATCATTTGTGATTACGTTCGCCACGGTGTTCGTAATCCTTTTTTTTATATTCATTTTGCAGACGGTTTGGCTCTTTATAGCCGAACTCGCGGGCAAAGACCTCGACGTTTTCCTTATCGTCAAGTTCCTTATGTTCGCCATGCCAAGGATCATTCCGCTGGTTTTGCCGCTGTCGGTTTTGCTCGCCTCGATCATGACCTTCGGAAGTTTTGCCGAGAATTACGAGTTCGCGGCCATGAAATCGTCGGGAATCTCGCTGCAGCGCGCCATGAGAAGCCTTATGGTTTTTATTGGACTTTTGAGCATCGCCTCGTTCTTCTTTGCCAACAACGTCATTCCTTACGCAGAATACCAGTTCATCAACTTTAGGTCAGATATCGCCAAGAAACAGCCCGCGATGGCGATTGCCGAAGGCCAGTTTTCAGACATTGGAACTTATAATATCAAAGTCGACAAAAAATCGGGTGAAAACGGCAACCAACTTACGGGCGTAACGATCCACAGGAAATCGGTGGCCAATCAGGAAGCGCCCACGGTAATCCGCTCCAAGACCGGCGAATTGGTAACGAGCGAAGATTCGAACGTACTCAAACTCGTGCTCAAAGACGGCGATTATTACGAAGACGTGACCCCGAGCAAGATGGAAGAAAAGAAGAAACTTCCGTTTGCCAAGAGTTCTTTCAAGCGCTATGTGATCAATATGGACTTGAGCAAACTCAACAAAATGGACGAGTCCGACGATAAGGTCACGACCAACAACATGCTCAACGTTTCTGAACTTTCGTATACGCTCGACTCGTTGCACAAGGATTTCGACAAGAACATCGTTTCGTTTGCCGACAACATTTACCAGCGCACTGGAATCGTCTCGAACGCCAACCAGTTCGCTCCAAAGAACAAGGTCGACAGCGCTTCGGTCAAGAAAGAACTTCCGAAAGACCTGCTTTCACAATTTTCGCCTACAGACAAATCGGCTTTGCTCAAGATCGCTTCGTCTAACGTGGAAAGCACGAATTTCACGATTGAGAGCTCGGTTTTCGAGATGCAGGACAGCATCAAGAACATCAACAATCACCAATTGGCATTTTTCGACAAGTTCGTGATCGCTTACGCGTGTATCCTGATGTTCTTTATTGGTGCGCCTTTGGGAGCGATCATCAGAAAAGGCGGCGTCGGTTTGCCTATCGTTTTTGCCGTTCTGATCTTCATCACTTTCCATTTCATCAACACTTTCGGAAAGAAAATGGCCCAAAGCGACGGAATTCCGGCCTGGCTTGGCGCTTGGATGTCTTCTTTTATCTTGACGCCTTTTGCCGTGCTTCTCACCTATCGCGCCAGCAACGACATTTCGATCACCATAAGTTTCGATTGGCTTATTGATCCGATACAGAAGATTTTTGCCAAAAGGGATAAAGCGCCCAAAGTCTCGAATCCGGACGACCATATCATCAATCTGGAAAGCCTGAATTTCGAGGACAAACCCGATTGGGAAGAAATGAACGAATTGCCTGATTCCAGCCTTACCGGAATTGTCAAGAACGCGAAACAGTTCGGATATTCACAAGACAAAAGGCTTATCGCGCTCAAGATTCTCGAGAACCGAGGCATTTCGCAACACGATTTGCTTCGCGACGGAAACCTTTTGAACCACACTTACGACGAGGTCAAGGAAAGTGCCGAATATTACGCTTCTCTATCTAAAGCTGCATTTGTTTTTTGCATCGTAGGACTGGGAATCGGAATCTTCGCGACGACGCCGAACGGAAAGAAATTGCTGGTCGCCGTATTGGCTCTGGTAAACATGGTATTTTTCTACATCTCGCTTTACAAGTCGGAACAAGAACTCAAAAAGATAGGCAAACTCACCAACAAAGACCTCGGGATAAACATCTATCTCGTGCTGCTTACGGGAATGCCGATTTACCTATTCTACTATTTTTACAATCGGGCACAGATCAAGCGCGTGCTTTCCGATACCAATTTCTAGTTATGGAAACCAATCCGAACATACAACTCAACACGATTGAAGAAGCCATCGAAGACATACGTCAGGGCAAAGCGATAATTGTCGTAGATGACGAAGACCGCGAGAACGAAGGCGATTTCCTGGCTGCGGCCGAAAAAGCCACTCCGGAACTCATCAACTTTATGGCAACCCACGGCCGCGGACTCATTTGCGCGCCACTTACCGAAAGTCGCTGCAAGGAACTCGATTTGCGCGCCATGGTGACCAACAATACCGATCATATGGAAACGGCTTTTACGGTTTCGGTTGACTTGAAAGGACATGGCGTAACGACAGGAATTTCTGCCGACGACAGGGCCAAAACCGTAGTCGCATTGACCGATCCGGATGCCAAACCTTATGACTTCTCTCGTCCGGGACACATTTTTCCGTTAATCGCCAAACAAGGCGGCGTTTTGAGAAGAACCGGACACACCGAAGCGGCTATCGATTTTGCGAGATTGGCCGGATTCAAACCCGCTCGTTTTATCTGCGAGATTTTGAACGAAGACGGGACGATGGCGCGATTGCCGCAATTGTACGAGATAGCCAAAAG
>JBCNQO010000477.1:0-2700 GCA_039592825.1 Flavobacterium sp. | reverse complement strand
ACAAAGCTTTTCGGGTTGTTCACGAACAAAAGTTTCTTGGCCATGATCAGTTCTTCAGATTGTGGAGTCGAGCTGAAGTTCAGTTCTACTTGCGCCAGAACGTCAAGAATTCCGGCTGCTTTCAACGTGTAATAGAACGGGTTCGGTTCGCTGTCATAGGTGATGAAGCCTTTGTATTCCTCGATGATCGTTCCGTCCCAATCTCTTTCGAACAAACGCAATTCGACTGGGTTTCCTTTGCTGTCGTAAGCCACGACGTCTCCGATTTCATAGCCGTCGTAAGGGTTTTGGTACAATTCCGAAATCTGGAAAGGGTCGCTTCCTGTAACGTTGTTCAAATCGCCGTTGCTCGAATAGTTCAGGCCGTGGTTTTCGGTTCCGTCGTTCGTGCCCGTAACGCGTCCTTGTGCGTCGTAAGTCACGGTAAGCATTTGCGGATTGTCCTCAGAAGAAAAAGTCTGAACGGTTGAAATGTACTTTTCGGTCGAAGTCACGGCCGAAGGATTGTCGTCGCTACCGCAAGCTGTCAATAATGACGCAACGATCGCAGACAAAAACAATAATGGTTTTTTCATGGCTTTGTTTTGATTAGGACGCGAATATAACGGTTGGCGGTTAGTATCCAAAATAAATTTCATTACAGTGGGTAATTTGGTAAAATTGTCAAAATGGCATCAAAAGTGACTTTTTGACATTTAAATTTTCATCGGTACAAAAGTTGACTATATGCAGTCGTAAATCAATAATCCATTTAAAGAAAACCATACTATGAACCTAGTAAAAAGAAACCCCGGACATTTTTTTCCACACGTACTCGATGAATTGTTTCGCCCGGATTTTGGCGGACGCCAGTTGAATTTCAACGCATCCAATCTTCCGCCAGTAAACATCCGCGAAACCGAGAACGCATACGAGATCGAATTGTCCGCGCCTGGAAAAACCAAACAGGATTTTAATATCGAAGTCGACAATAACGTATTGACGATTTCATCTGAGGTGAAAGCCGAAGAAAACAAACAGGAAGCGAAATACACCAGACGCGAATTCACGTTCGCATCGTTCAAACGCTCGTTCACGCTGCCCGAAACGGCAAACGAAGACGAGATCAAAGCGGCCTACGACGCCGGTGTTTTGAAGATTTCGATTCCTAAAAAAGAAGAAGCACTCGCTAAAGCGAAGAGGTTGATTGAGGTTAATGATTGATTGTGAGTGTTTAGTGAAAGACGTCCCGCCCAAACGGGGCGTTTTTTTATGGTTAAGGGTGAAAGGCGCAAGGTTCAGGGCGAGCTGTTTTGAGTGTTTACACAAAAATCTATCTTTGCTACATGCAGCTTTCGGTCATCATCCTCAATTACAACGTGCGCTGGTTTTTGCAGCTTTGCCTGGAAAGCGTCGTTAAGGCGACGGCGAATCTCGATGCCGAAATCATAGTTGTAGACAACAATTCTCCAGACGATTCGTGCGAAATGGTGCGCGCGCTTTTCCCGAATGTGAAACTCATCGCCAACAAAGAGAATTCGGGTTTTCCGAAAGGCAATAATATTGGCGTGGCCGAGGCAAAAGGTGAATACGTTTGCATTTTGAATCCCGATACGGTCGTGGCCGAAGATACTTTCGAAAAGGTTTTGGCTTTCGCCGATGCGCAGCAGAACTTGGGAATTGTCGGTTGCAAACTCATTGACGGAACCGGAAAATTCCTGCCGGAAAGCAAGCGCGGCATCCCGAAACCTTTCACGGCTTTCGGAAAAGTCACGGGTTTGTACAAAATCTTGCCGTCGGTTTTCGGTAAGTATTACGCTTTGCATCTGAATGAAAGCCAAACGGGCGAAGTCGAGATTCTCGTGGGCGCTTTTATGGTCATGAAACGCGAGACTTATCTGTCGGTTGGCGGTTTTGACGAGGATTGTTTTATGTATTCGGATGACATCGACCTCTCGTACATGATCTTGAAATCGGGTAAGAAAAACTTCTATTTTGCCGATACTGCGGTGATTCATTTCAAAGGTGAAAGCACGATCCGCGACGGTTTGTACATGAAGCGCTTCCGCGAGGCGATGAACTTCTTCTATAAAAAACATTTCCGGATTTCGCCTGTTTTTGACCTTTTCATGAAGTTTGGCGCTTTCTTGTTTTCGCTTAAGAAACGAAGTGATTCGAAGGTTTTTGTTCCGAAGCCCGATCGGTTTGTTTTACTTCCGACGGATTCCGGAAAACGCGAGAATGTCGAAAAATTGTTGGGAAAAAACCTCGTTTCAGCCGATGCTTCGGGCGAAAAAAAACTATATTCGTCAGCGGGCGAAAACGTCCAGTTCTGGCTCGATTCCGATAGTTTGTCATTCGGAGAGATCATTTCAGATATGCAAACGAATTCCAAGAACGGCAACACCTTCAGGATCTTGCTTGACGATGGGGCGATAGGAAGCGACTCCAGTAACGATAGAGGCGAAGTAATCCGATTCTGAAACCATTCAACGAAAACGATTGCACTTCGTCTAAAAATTACACTATCATTATTGTAATCGAAGATAAATCGGTAATTTCGCAAACAGATTTTAAAATACAGCGTTCAGCTTATCAATATGGCAAGATACGAACTCAAGCTCCCTAAAATGGGCGAAAGCGTTGCGGAAGCGACCATTACCAACTGGCTAAAACAGCCGGGCGACCACATTTCGGCAGACGAAGCCGTACTCGAGATCG
>JBCNQO010000476.1:0-2705 GCA_039592825.1 Flavobacterium sp. | reverse complement strand
AATTGGAGCAAAGTCGTAAGCGAAGAACTGTTGCGTCTCAAAACCGAATCGTTGAGCGAGATCACGTTCTGCGTATCCGAAAACTTTTTGAACTGCGCATCGCCCACCACGACTTCCTTTAGGGCAATCGAATCCTGTTGCGCCCGCAAAATCATCGGACACAAAACCAAAAAGACAATACCAAGCAGTTTTTTCGCTGTCATACTTTCAGAATCTTTTTTCCCGAAGATTCGTTCGTTGCGAAAACAGGCAGGTCTCCTGGCTTGCGTCCTGGTCGTCTGGCCTTCCCGAAAAATCAGTGGCAGCAGTGTGACGACAGGCTTTTAGCTTACAGTTGCGGGTACAGCTCGGAAATTACATCCGATTCCCTTTTCATGCCTTCAATCGATAATTGACAATGGATAACTGCCAATTCGCAATCGGGCAACCTGAATTCGGGCGCAAAGATAGGTGTTGGAAAACTTTATTCGTGTAGTCTTTTTCGTATTTTCACAAAAAATCGCAAACATGAAAAAAATACTACTCTTACTGATTCCATTTTTCGGAATTTCCCAAACCGCCACCGAGGTGCGATTGAGCAGCTACGAAGCGATTGGCGACGCATCGATACAAAACTTTATCGCGTCGTCAAACATTACTTATTACCCGAAAAACATTCATCCTTGCCATCCCGGAGAATTCACTTTCGACTTTATAGGCGCCGACGCCTCGACGGTAACGGCCGCGTTGAATGGCAACCCTTTAGTGACCAATATCATTCCGGGATATTACGGCATGCTTTCTTATGGAGCAATGGCTAAATTGCAAACCGCGGGCGTAGGTGTTCCAACCGGTACCGAAAATGGCGTTATCGTAACCAACAGTCCGGAACTGAATGCGGTTTTTGCGGCGCACAACGTTTGCTATTATTCCCAATACGTTCCCACTTCCCAGAACGCCGAACTACTCAAAATCTATGAGATATACTGTGATTGCGACGCGAATTCGCTGATTAATGCATTAGAAGGTTTGACAACTGTGTTCGAACAAGACGGAGAAAATACATACGGCCCAGAAAACATACCTTATGCCATACTTGACACTCCAGAATTCGCAAGCAAAAAACCAGTCGTTTACCCGAATCCTTTCTCAAGCACATTCGCTGTGGAATCGAATCTGGAAATCACCGAATACTCGCTTTTCGACCTCAGCGGAAAAACACTTGCCAAAACCAGCGATATGATTCAATTGCAAAGCATTTCGGCCGGCTTACAAACGGGCGTTTACGTGTTGCTGACCAAAGCTTCGGACGGGTCGCGAAATACCCAGCGAATCGTCAAGAAATAATCAGGCCCCGATCGAGGGGCTTTTTTATTTGGCCTAACTCCTATCTTTGCGCCACCAAAATTCCTTTCATGAAAACCATTCGCCTTTCGTTGATTTTATTTGTTTTCGGACTGATTTCTGTCGGATGCAAACAATCGGAAACCACTGAAAAATCGAGCATTTCCGTGGAAAATTCGATCAAGTACGCCAAAGGACTTTCCATTTTCGATTACGGCGATTATTCGGTCGTGAAAGTGAGCAATCCGTGGCCCGACGCCAAGCACGACTACACTTATGTTTTGAAGAAAAAGGATGCTAAAATCCCAGACAGTCTTGCGAATTTTACGCAAGTGAACGTTCCGGTGAAGTCGATAATCGTGACCTCTACGACGCATGTTCCGTCTCTCGAAATGTTAGGCGTTGAGAACACTTTGGTCGGATTCCCGCAATTGAACTACATTTCTTCCGAAAAAGTGCGCGCTTTGATTGACGCCAAAAAAGTAAAGGAACTTGGGCAAAACCAAAGCCTGAACACAGAAGTCATCATCGATTTGAACCCAGACGTTATCATCGGCTACGGCATCGACAACAACAACCCAACGATCGACAATCTTACCAAAAGCGGTTTAAAAGTCTTGTTGAACGGCGACTGGAACGAACAAACCTCGCTCGGAAAAGCCGAATGGATCAAACTTTTCGGTGCACTTTACGGACTCGAATCCAAAGCCGACAAGATTTTTTCCGACATCGAAAAAGAATACAATTCGACCCTTGAACTTGTGAAAAAAGCCAAGTCGAAACCAACCGCGATCGCAGGCGCCATGTGGGAAAACAAATGGTACATGCCCGAAGGAAACAGTTGGGGCGCCGAACTCATCGCGCAATCGGGAGGCGATTACCTGTGGAAAGATTCAAAAGGAACGGGCAGTATTGAATTGCCGTTCGAATCGGTTCTCGAGAAAGGCAAAAACGCCGAATTCTGGATCGGCCCGGGACAATTCACGTCTTTGGCGGAAATGACGTCGGCCAACGCACATTACGGTCAATTCAAGGCTTATCAAACCAAAAATGTTTATTCGTTCAGTTCCAAAAAAGGTAAAACCGGTGGCGTGATCTATTACGAACTCGCGCCCAACAGACCTGATTTGGTTTTGAAGGATTTGGTTAAGATTTTTCATCCGGAGTTGTTGCCAAACCACGAATTGTTCTTTTTCGAGAAACTGAAGTAGTCACCAAGCAATCGCTTTGCTCTTGCGAAACATTAAGAACATTAAGTGCATTAAGTTCATTAAGGTTTTGGAACAGTTAAGAATAGTTAAGTTGTTGGGCAATCGCTTTGTTCTCGCGAAACATTAAGAATGTTAAGGGCATTAAGTTCATTAAGGTTTTGGAACTATTAA
>JBCNQO010000475.1:0-2706 GCA_039592825.1 Flavobacterium sp. | reverse complement strand
CTTCGCGAATCGGTGAAACGTCACAGAACCTCAAGAAAATCTTCGAAAAAGCCGAATTGAGCCAGGCCGTTCTATTTTTGGACGAGTTCGACCAGATCGCGAAAGCGCGCGGCAACGACGACAAAGACGTGGGAGAAATGCGCCGTTTGGTGAACACTTTGATCCAATTGATCGATTATTTCCCAGACGACACTTTGCTGATCTGCGCCACCAATCACGTGGAAATCATAGATTCGGCTTTGCTTAGAAGATTCCAGATGCGGCTCACTTTCGAGCTTCCGGATGAAAAAACGCTTGATGGTTATTACGAAAAATTGCTAGAAGCTTTTCCGGCCGAAGTCACGAAAATCGACCGTAAATACGGAATCTCGTTTGCCGAAGCGAAAGACCTGGCGTTTTCTCAGGTGAAAGCGCGTTTGATCGAGATTTGGGAGGCACGCGATAAGGGTGTTTTGGATGGTTCTGAAGTTCCGGCTTCGAATTTTGTGAGTTGAATTTCAGCTCAGGAACTCAAAATTTCTTGACGGACTTTCTCTTTTTGACCGCTGATTTCCGGTTTTTTCTATTCGTGAATTGCCCTCGGTCAGTTCGCTTTTCTCGGGTCGCGAACTGTTTTTTTGCCACGACCCGAGCAACGCGAACTGGCCGAAGGCAATGCACGGATTTTATCTGTTACGCTTAAAGATTTCCGCTGCGCTTTTTTGATTGTCACGGATTTGCACGAATCGTTTCGCGGCAACCTTAACTTGCCTTAACTCCTTAATGGTTCAAAAATCTCGGCACAACAAAAGCGAAGCGTCTTAATTTTCTTAATGCCCTTAATGGTTCAAAATTTCAGCGTCAAATTCCAACAACTGAGTCTCGGAAAAACAAAAGCGAAGCGTCTTAATGTTCTTAATGCTCTTAATGAACTTAATGGTTCAAAATTTCAGCGTCAAATTCCGAGTAGAAGATTTCGGTAAAACAAAGCGAAGCGCCTTAACTAAACTCAACTATCTTAATTGTAAGCAGAAAACTTCAAGGTTGAATGATCCGCGAATCGCCCTCATTCCAATAATAACCATCAGGATAAATCCGTTCACCGAAAATCGCCGTGCCAACACGCACAATAGTCGCACCTTCGGCAATCGCAGTTTCCAGATCAGCGCTCATTCCCATAGACAGATGCAAGAATTTGGTCGGATCAAGCAATTTTTTGGCTATCACTTCTTCCTTTATCTGACGCAACAACCGAAACGATGGACGCACTTTCTCGGCATCGGCACTAAAAAGCCCGATAGTCATCAAACCCACAATATTCAAAGTCGGGAAAACCGATAACGACTTGATGAATTTCACGGCCTCGTCTGGCGAAATACCGAATTTACTTTCCTCAAAAGAAGTGTTCACCTGAACCATTATATCGAGCGACTTTTCTCGCTTTTCCAACTGATCGTGCAACGCCTGGGCAATCGAAAACCGATCGACAGACTGTACACAACTCACGTATTTGAGCACATCTTTAACTTTGTTCGACTGCAAATGCCCTATAAAATGCCGTTCCAACTCAAAATTTTGCAACAAGTCTTTCTTGTCGCGAAGTTCCTGAACCTTATTTTCGCCTATCAGCGTTTGACCCAATTGAACGGCTTCGAGAATCTTTTCGGCCGGAACGGTTTTGGTTGCCAACAAAAGCTTCACCTCGCTGGGATTTCTGTTGGAATTGTGGACCGCGATAGCGATTCGGCGTTTGATAAACTCGAGATTTTGTTTTACGGAAGAATTTTGCATGGGATAATAAAGTCAAAGGATATTGTTCTCGCGGACGGACTTCTCGAAATGATCCGAAAACCATTTGGAAGACAAAGCCAGATCGCGTTGTGAAAGTTTGTGTCCGGCCTCGACGCGTTGGTAATCGACGCGAAATCCTGCGGCAACAAGCGTTTTGAGATAGTCGGAAATCATGGTTTTATCGATCGTTTGGTCTTTGGAACCCGAAGCGACAAAAACCGGAGTATGCGTTTTATTGGCCAACGCGTCTTTTTTCCCGAAAGGTTTCATCGGCCGGAAAAGCATCGCACCCGAAAGAAAACCCGGACACAGATAAAGCATCGCACCCACAATGTTCGCCCCATTCGAGTAACCCAGCGCGATAACCCGCGTCACATCGAAATTCTCGGCAATGGCCACGCCTTTCAAAAAATGGATGAGTTCATACGTTCGGAATTCCAGATCGTTTTCGTCGAGAACGCTCGTGGCGCGATGCCTGAAAAAACGGGTCTTCCCGTCTTGTTCCACATTGCCTCTCACGGCCAATATGTTGAGATCGTCGGCAAAATAATCCACGAGCGGCAAAAGCTCAAACTCGTTTCCACCGGCGGCGTGAAGCAGCAGCAAAGTGTGGGAACCGCTAACGCCAGAAGGCCTGAAAACATATTTTAGGGGTGAGAATTCCATATTTCTTTAGGTTTGAAGATGAAAGTCGGAAAACAAAAGCCTTAACAAAGTTGATGTTCTTAACGCGCTAGATTTTTTACTTTTTGCCGCGGGTTATAGGATTGAAAAGAACGAATCTTTCGCAACAGCCTTAACTCACCTTAACTTCTTAATGGTTCAAAATTTCGGCACAACAAAAGCGAAGCGTCTTAATGTTCTTAATGAACTTAATGGTTTATTTTTTTTGCCACGGATTCATGGATTTTGCCTTCGGCCAGTTCGCGTTGCTCG
>JBCNQO010000474.1:0-2613 GCA_039592825.1 Flavobacterium sp. | reverse complement strand
TTGCAATTCAAAGTACTTTTTAAAAAATTCCAAATTCCAAATTCCAAATTCCAAATTCCAAATTCCAAATTCCGAAATCTGAAATCTAAAATCCGAATCATGAACCAAAAATCGAAACCAATAGCTATAAATCCACGTCCATTCGCATTTTCAGCATTGATCGGCGCAGGAATCGCATTCTTAGTAATCTGCTTTTTCGTTTTCTCGGTAAAAAACCCAAGTCCAGAATGGCCACAAAACTGGAGATTGCGTCCTATGTCGCTCACTCCTATCGCAGGAGCTTTTGGCGGTGGCTTTTTTTACGTGATGAAAAACCTCGGTCTAAATTCACAAACAACACGAATCTTAGCAATATGTGTAGGAACGATCGGTTTTTTGTTTGCGCTTTGGGTTGGGATAATCCTCGGGTTGGATGGCACGCTTTGGAATTGATTTCGCCAAGAGCCTTTTCGCTCCCGAATCAAAAAACAGGATAAAACTGCTTTTTGGCAGTCAATTCGCTCTTTATCTGTCGATCATCTTTTACTGTGAATTCCTTTTAGGCGTCTTTGGAATTCTCTACACGACGATGCTGCTGATCACGATAATCCGGTTGTTGCTCAACTTTTTCACGTTCCGCTGGAAAGAAGCCGAAAATGTTTTGGGTACGCTGTTTTTGACTCTGACGCTCTTTTTTCTCTCGGGAATTGTTTTAAGACACGCTTTTCCATAAACACTTATCATGAAAAGAAACTTCACATTAGCGCTACAGACAATCCTGACCTTGATCGGAATCGCCGTTCTGTTCTTGCTGCTCTATTTTCCGACTCAGGAAGGACGAGCCGAAAACCTCGATTTATTCGAAATTTATTCCGATCCGTTGATTTTGTATGGATATTTTGTCTCGATAGCGTTCTTCATAGGACTTTACAAAACGATACAGCTTTTGGGTTACGCTGGCAACGATGAACTGCATTCGTCCAAATCGGTAAATACGCTAAAAACCATCCGGATTTGCGCCGTGACATTCGCCGTATTGGTCGCTATTGCGGCACTTTTCATCCGATTCAATCATTCCCCAGAAGACGATCCGGCAGGATTTATCGCCATGTCGATCATCATCAGTTTCATTTGTGCTATCATTTACACCGTTGCCGGAAAAATCATGCGATCAATCGCGAAAAGTCTCAACTTCAAATCCTGATCTATGTTTCGAAAACTGTTGTTTGGTATATTGGTTGTGATTGGGATTTTTGGAGCATTCGTCTTGATTTACCTAGCATTTTTCCTATCGATGATGGGCGCTTTCGACAAAGACTATTCGGTTTCCGATCTCAAGGAAGAATTTGCCGACCACAAAACCGAGATTTACGACGCGATCGAATTCTACAAGAAAATCGTCCCGAAAGACAAGATTATCGAGATCGAGTTCGACGGAAACGACGTTGGGCGTCTCAGGATTTCCTCATTCAATTCGACCCGAACCGAAACAAGAACCGAATTCGAGGATTGGGATCTGGATCTGGAAGGCGAAAAACTGCAAAACGAGATCAAGTTCCTGGGCTGGACGACTCAAACGCTGGAACAACTTCGCGACAAGCTGGACGAAGCGAATTGCATCGGCATAGAAAACGGCGAACCGACAAACGTGATTTTCCAGAGAAGCGGAATGGGCATGTACACTTTCAACGTTTTCAAGCATCCCATCCAAGACGAAAAACAGTACAACGACGGCTGTCTGCACATCATGGTCAACAAATATCTGGCGCTGGAATACGGTGGTGGCGCGATTGGAGCTCAATGTTTCTACAACAAAAACTGACATGAAAAAAATCCTGATTTTCGGTTTTTTATCGCTGTTCGCTTTTACTGCATTCCTGGTTTGGACGGGCTATCTCATGGAAATTGAAGATCGTTACGGCGATTTGCAGGAAATCTATTGGCAAGCCAGCGAAGGCGATTCCATTGTAGACAATCGCGGTTCCAAAATCGGGAAAATCCATTTTGAAGACCGCAGGATTTATGTCTTAGCCGATGGAAAATCGCTTCATGTAGACGAATGGCTTACCATGGAAAAACACTCTAAATTTGACGTCACGATCTGGAATCCCGAAAATCCCGAAGGCAAAAAATCGGGCGAACGCGTCCGAAACTGACTATTTGAGACCGTATTCGTCCATCTTTCTATACAAAGTCGCCACACCAATCTCGAGCAAACGCGCGGCTTCGGCTTTGTTTCCGTTGGTGTAATTGAGCACTTTCTGGATCTGGAGTTTTTCTACCGATGCTATCGAAAAAGCAGAATTCGGGTTTTTGGGATTCGAGTCGTGCTGACGGATTTCTATCGGAAGCAAATCTAAAGTCAAACCTTCATCCGAAGCCAAAATCATGCACCTTTCGATCACGTTCTTTAGCTCGCGGATATTTCCCGGCCAAGGATAAGCTTGCATGGCCGACACAAAATCGCCCGAAATTGCCACATTGCGTCTGTTCACCTTATCGGAAAACTGCCTGACAAAAAAATCGACCAAAGCCGGAATGTCTTTCGCCCGCTCGCGCAAAGGCGGAATCCGGATCTCGAAAATATTGAGCCGGAAGTAAAGATCCTGACGGAATTTGCCCTGATCGCTTTCC
>JBCNQO010000473.1:0-2709 GCA_039592825.1 Flavobacterium sp. | reverse complement strand
TAAACCGCCGACGCCGGATTGCTGCCACGATAGACCTGAACCGCTTTGGATCCGACTCTGGTAGAAAATCCCTGCAGATAGAAATCGCCTTTGTCGAACCAACCTTTGGTGTAATAGATTTGGTGGTCGTTGTCGAGTTTGAGCGAAGTTTCGGTCATCTTGTCGGATTTTCCGTCCCAGAAATAAAGCGTCCGGAAAGGTTTTTCCTTTGCCAGATCGACGTTTCTCAAAACGAACACTTTGCCTTCATCTGATACTGAAAGCACGAAAGTATCGGTTTTGGCTTTGTTCAGATATGGCGTCTGGAAAGAGATTTCGCTAACGACTTTTCCAGAATTGTTGATTAGCACGACATTGATCTTCTCGTTCTCTTTCTTGTCGACGAAAAAGCGTTTGATCGCCGCGAAATATTTGCGGTTCTGCGATTGGGCAAGAATGTATTCCGAATTCTTGACCGGAATTCCGGTGACTTTGACTTTGTCAGATTTCACGCCATTGTTCACTTCTACAGGTTGCGCGTACAGAATGCGTTCCTTGGCCTTGGAATCCCATTCGTCGAGGAAAATCATCGAATTCGTGCCGTCAATCGGGAACATATTCAAATGCGTCAACATCGCTTTTCCCATTGGCGGCTGTTCTACGCTAAGGTCGTTCGAATCGGTTCTGCCAAAATCGGTAAGGTTGAATTCGTCGAGATTCACGTCCTGGTTGAACAGGTTTTCGTTGTAATGCGAAACCACGCGGTACATTTTTTCGCCGTCGAGCGTGTAAGTCACTTCGCTTTCATTTTCGCTTTTGGACGCTACGGTTTTGCCCCATTTGAAAGTCTGGGCTTGCGAAAAAGCCGAAATCAGTAAGGCAAATCCTAGTAATTGATTTTTCATCAGGAAGAAATTTTGGGCGCAAAAGTAAACAAAAACGCCCGACGGAAATCGTTAAAACTTCCGTCAGGCGTTGTTTAAATTTCTGAAAATCTTATTGTTGGAAAACTACGGTCTTTACGTCGCCTTCTACCACGACTTTTACCAAACCGTGTTTCGACAAGCCTTTCATGGCCGCATCCCATTTTTTTCCGCTCAATCCGGCTTGGGTTTTCAAAGCGTCCAAAGCCAGTGATTTTGCCGTTTTGAGGATTTCCGAAACCAGCTTTTCCTCGTCTGTGAGTTGAACCGCTTTTTTCTCCGGACGCATTTGCGGGAAGAACAAAACTTCCTGGATCGACGCGTTGTCGGTCAAAAACATAATCAAACGGTCCATTCCGATTCCCATTCCCGATGTTGGCGGCATTCCGTATTCGAGAGCGCGAAGGAAATCTTCGTCTATGAATTGCCCGGCTTCCTCGTCTCCGCGTTCGGCTAATTGCAATTGGGCTTCGAAGCGTTCGCGTTGGTCAATCGGGTCGTTCAGTTCCGAATAGGCGTTGGCTATTTCTTTTCCGCAAACCATCAATTCGAAGCGCTCGGTCAATTCCGGGTTGTCACGGTGCGATTTGCAAAGAGGCGACATTTCTTTCGGATAATCCGTAATGAAAGTCGGTTGGATGAAATTGCCTTCGCACTTGGCGCCGAAAATCTCGTCGATGAGTTTTCCTTTGCCCATGGTTTCGTCCACTTCGATTCCCATGGCTTTTGCCGCTTCGAAAAGTTCGGCTTCCGACTTGCCCGAGATGTCGAATCCTGTGTATTTGATGATCGCGTCGGTCATCGAGATTCTCGCGTAAGGCGCTTTAAAGTCGACTTCCTGATCGCCGAATTTGGCTTTTGAAGTTCCGTTCACGGCGATTGCGCAAGACTCGAGCAATTTCTCGCAGAAGTCCATCATCCAATTGTAGTCTTTGTAGGAAACATAGATTTCCATAGCCGTGAACTCCGGATTGTGCGTTCTGTCCATTCCTTCGTTCCGGAAATTCTTCGAAAATTCGTACACGCCGTCGAATCCGCCCACGATAAGACGCTTCAGGTAAAGCTCGTTGGCGATACGCATATATAAAGGTATGTCTAGCGAATTGTGGTGCGTGACGAAAGGACGTGCCGAAGCGCCGCCGGGAATCGACTGCAGAATCGGGGTTTCGACTTCAAGGTATCCGTGGTTATTGAAGAAGTCGCGCATCGCATTGAACAACTTGGTTCTCTTGATGAACGTTTCTTTCACGTGGTCGTTTACGGTCAAATCGACATAACGTCTTCTGTAGCGTTGTTCCGCATCCGCGAAAGCGTCGTGAATCTTACCGTCGGCATCGACTTTTACCACAGGAAGCGGACGAAGTGCCTTGGCCAGAAACTTCAACGAAGTCACGTGAACCGAAATCTCGCCAACCTGCGTCTTGAACACTTTTCCGGTCACGCCGATGAAGTCGCCAATGTCTAGCAATTTTTTGAAAAGCACATTGTAGGCGGTTTTCTCTTCGTCGTCTGAAATATCATCACGCGAAATATAGACCTGGATGCGACCTTCGGAATCCTTTAGTTCGGCGAAAGAGGCTTTCCCCATGATGCGTTTCCCCATAAGGCGTCCGGCGAGGGTTACTTCTTTTCCTTCGAACGATTCGAACTCGTCCAGAATCTGTTTGGAAAGCGCGGTCACATGAAACTGTTCGGCCGGATAAGGCTCGATGCCCATCCTGCGCAATTCGGCCAAAGCCTCGCGACGCAATATTTCCTGTTCTGATAATGCCATTGTGCTTGTGATTTTTAGGGCGCAAAGATAGGT
>JBCNQO010000472.1:0-2727 GCA_039592825.1 Flavobacterium sp. | reverse complement strand
CGTCTGAAAAAGGCATCTGGCTTTACAAAAACCACTACTACGAACTCGTGCTCGAAGTGAACAACACTACGAAAATCGAGCAAGACATGATGGGAAGCGCTTTCCTGTTCTTTTATGACAAGGAACTCGAAAACAAGATCAGAACAAAGACGAAATGATCTTTTCGATAGAGATGTTTTCGGCGTCGGCTTTGTAGTTCTTGACCACGCGGTGACGCAGGATTCCGATTGCGACCGCTTTTACGTCTTCAATATCAGGAGAGAATTTCCCGTTGAAAGCAGCGTGCGCTTTGGCAGCCAGAATAAGGTTTTGGGAAGCACGAGGTCCGGCGCCCCAATCGATGTAATTCTTTACGAAGTCTGTGGCCAGCGAATTGTCCGGACGCGTTTTTGACACCAAAGTCACGGCATACTCGATTACGTTGTCGGCCACCGGAATGCGTCTGATCAAGTGTTGGAAATCGATGATCTCTACATCGGTAAACAAACCCGAAACGATTTTCTTTTCGTCAGACGTCGTGGCTTTCACAACCTGAACTTCCTCGGCAAAACTCGGGTAATCGAGCTTGATCGAGAACATGAAACGGTCGAGCTGGGCTTCGGGAAGCGGATAAGTTCCTTCTTGCTCAATTGGGTTTTGGGTAGCCAGAACGAAATACGGAAGCGAAAGTTTGTGGCTCTCACCAGCAATCGTCACCGCTCTTTCCTGCATCGCCTCGAGCAAGGCAGCCTGCGTTTTTGGTGGCGTACGGTTGATTTCATCGGCCAAAATAATGTTGGAAAAAATTGGTCCTTTTATGAACTTGAACTGACGGTTCTCGTCGAGGATTTCACTTCCCAGAATGTCGCTTGGCATCAAATCTGGCGTAAACTGGATTCTTTTGAAATCGAGTCCTAACGCCTGTGCGATCGTATTTACCATCAACGTTTTTGCCAATCCCGGAACTCCTACTAGTAAGGCGTGTCCGCCAGAGAAGATCGAGATCAGGATCTGGTCTACGACTTCTTCCTGGCCCACGATGATTTTCGAGATTTCCTGTTTGAGCCTGTTGCGTTTTTCAACAAGATTCTGGATGGCTGTTACGTCTGACATTTAGATTTATTGCTTTAGGCTTTAAGCTTTAGGCTACAAGCTGATGTTTTAGTGTTTCGGATGCCCAAAATACGAATTTCGACCATTCCGAAACACCCTGAATTGTCAATTATCAATTATTAATTGCCAATTATTTCTTCAACCAGTTGTTCGCGAACTCACACTCGCGGTATTCGGCGTTGATCTTGATGTAAGTATCCTTGATCTTGTCGTCGAACCACTTGGCCACGGCCTGAAGCTGTTTTTCTTTCAAAGCCAAAGACTTGATCTTGGTAAAGTCTTTCGAATAGTCGGCTACGTGCTCGTCGTAACGGTTTGTCACTGTAAGGATTTTATACTTTTTCTTGCCGCTTGGCTCAGTTTCGAGGATAGGAAGCGACACCTCATTTTCTTTGAGGTTCACGAGGTCGCGGTACAAAGACGGATCCATTTTGGTCAATTCAAAACGCGTGTCCTGTGTTTTCGGATTCACGAGAACACCGCCATTTACACGAGTTTCTTTATCATCGCTCATGGTACGGGCCGCATCGGTGAACGTGACTTCTTTGTCGTCGATTCTCTTTTTGATAAGATATGCTTTTTCGCGGGCTGCTTTCATGTCGGCTTCCGACACTTTTGGCGTCATAAGGATATGGCGCAGTTCCAATTCCTGTCCGCGGATTTTCTCTACCATGATGATGTGGTACCCGAATTCCGATTCGAACGGTTCCGAAATTTCGCCCTCGCTCAAACTGAAAGCCACGTCCTTGAACTCTTTCACGAATTGCGTCTTTCTGTTGATCTTGTAAAAACCACCCGTAGAACGCGAGCCCGGATCGTCTGTGTAAAGCACCGCTTTTCCGTAGAAACTCGCGCCGTCCTGGACTTCCTTCTTGATTTCTTTGAGTCGGTTAATGACCTTTTGTTTTTCGGCCTCATTCACCTTTGGCTCGACGATGATCTGTGAAATTTCCATTTCGGCACCGAACGTAGGCAATTCTTCTTTAGGGATTTTGTTGAAGAACGTACGCACTTCTTCTGGTGTGATCTGCACGTCTTCGATGATCTTGTCGCGCTCTTGCTCCACAAGCATGTTCTGCTTGAGCATGTCGAACATTTCGGTACGGAAATCCTCTTCGGAATCCTTCTTGAAGTATTCCACCACTTTTTGCATCGTACCAAGCTGTTCCACCATGTAATCGAGCTGCTTGTTCATCTTTTCACGCACCTGGCTGTCCTGGATCACTATACTGTCCTGGATCGCCTGGTGGGCAAACAGTTTGTCTTCCATAAGTTTTCCTAGCAACTGGCAACGCGTGATTCCCGAAACGTCAACGCCCTGGCTCTGGATTTCCAGATACGCCTTGTCAACATCCGAATCAAGAATAAGGTAATCACCAACCGTAGAGATGATCCCGTCGATCTTTTGGTGCTTCTTGAACGTCGGCTCGGTGTTTTGAGCCACGTCTGTCGTGTCCTGGGCGCTTGCGAATAGCGGCAAAATCAATCCCATAGCCAGGATCAGCTTACTTATAAATCTCATATTTCTTGTCTTTAATGGCATCGTCTGTAATATCTTTTTCAAATTTTTTGATCAGTTCCAGTTTTCTTTTGTTCAGGATGACTTCTTTCAAGGTCGGCTTCACAAATTCGTAA
>JBCNQO010000471.1:0-2731 GCA_039592825.1 Flavobacterium sp. | reverse complement strand
ACTCGATGCTTTTTCGAGATAAATTCCAACGAAAGCCATAGTCGAATATCCTAAAACCTTGGTGTTCACGATGAATTTCGAACCCGAAATCACGCCGGCTTGTTCTAGTTTCTTAAGTCTTTGATGGATCGCGGCTCCCGAAATCCCGATTTTGTTGGCAATCTGCAGGATCGGTTTTCTGGCGTCTTCCATGAGATCGCGCAGGATTTCCTTGTCGATTCCATCTATTTCAAGTTGAAGCGAATTGATTTTCATGGCTTGTCGTTTGAAAGCCAATTTACAGATTTTGGTTTAAGTCTGAAACTTTTTATCGGGATTGGATGCTATTCTGGAATTTTTCTAAAGCATCCCAAATAGCGAAGAAAGCCTTCATTCCAGCCTTGTCGTGAAAGTTCGTGTTCACGATCATATAACGCCCTATTTTGGTCTTCGGATCGATGAATAGCATACTCGAAACGCCGGGATCGCCGCCTGTATGACCGATCATTCCCGAGAATCCGAATCCCATAAAAATACCAACATTGTAAGACTCACTGTAAGGATTTTTCTCGTTTCTTTCGTTGAAATTCGCGGCTTCCAACTGCGGTCGGAAGTATTCCTTATAACTTTCTTTAGACAAGATCTCACCTTTTCCTTCGTAACCTTTTATGAGCTCGGATACATACTTCGACATATCGTCTGCCGAAGTGATGAAATTCCCGTCTGGATACGTCGTGAGCGAATAAAACGGCAATGCGGTTTTCGGATCACCGTACAAAGTCGAATATTCCTTAAAATCGACCATTGAAAAATTCCAACCCGAGGCGTTCATTTTCAAAGGTTTCAAAATGTGCTTTTCGGTAAAAGTCGCAAATGGCGTTTTGGTTGCCTGAGCCACGACAAAGGCTGCTAGAGCAGTCGCTGTGTTCGAATATTCGTAGAACTCACCCGGCTTTCCAACATAAATCTCGCTTGAAAAATATTCTCCGTCAGACGTCAAAACCGTCTTTAAATAGTTCTCCAAAGTCAAAGCTTCCGACCTCGGGATAAACTTTTGATCTTCGAATTCCAGTGGCAATCCTTCGAGATTCTGGTCTGATTTCAGGAAATAATTGTGCTTCAGATAAACGTCTGTATCAACGATTGACGAAGTGTGACTGGCGAGCATTCTGACTGTAATCGGAACGTTCGAGAACTTCGGATTTACGACCTTGAATGGCAAATATTTGTTGATGTCGTCATCGAGTTTCAGCCTGCCCAAATCGACGGCTTTCATGATCGCGATGCCAACCAAAGTCTTAGAAACCGAGCCGATATTTTGGATCGTTTTGTCGGAATATTGTTTTTTGGACGCGACGTCGGCGAACCCGAAACCTTTCGCATACAACTTGCCGTTTTCTGACGCGATCGCCACCGAAAAACCGTTGAATGTTCCAGTTTTGGCGATTGAATCCAAGGTTTTCGTCAACGCTTTTTCCGCTTCCGCAGACGAGTTTTTCTGACAAAATCCGACCGAAAAAACAAAACTCAAAAACGCACACCAGACCGTTTTCATCAACTCAATTTATCGGGATTGTAACCAATGTACGGCATTTCAGTTTCCTTGAAAATCACGCCGAATTCCTCGAGTTCAGCCAAAATCGGCTCGTAAACTTCTTTTGAGATTGGAAGTTGCACGCCCGGAGTTGTTATTTTTCCGTTCAAAATCGCCAAGGTCGCCATCGCAACCGGCAATCCTACTGTTTTTGCCATCGCCGTATACGTTTGGTCGTCTCCGATGCAAACCATTTTCGAATCGATCTGATGTTCCTCGCCATTGAGTTCATACCCGAATTTGTGGTACATCACGATCATGTCTTTGTCTGTTGGGTTCAACGTCCATTTATCGGCCAAAATCTTCTCGAGAATCTGTGCCGGCGTGGCATTTTTGAGCCCGACGATTTTCTTCGGATTGAAAATGTCGAGTTCCAGCAATTTATCCCAAATGATGTCGTCCTGCTCGATTCCCAATTGCAGACGAAGCTTGATTTCGACTGAATCTGTCGGGTGATATGGCAGGAAAAGGTTCACGAATTCACGGTAAGAAATCGTGTCGGAATTGTCTATCACGTAAGAATCGTCGGTCATTCCAAGCTGGACAAAAACGTTCCAGGCGCGCGAATAGCCCACGCGACGGATCGTTCCGCGGTAAAGCGTCAACACTTCGTCGAGACCGTAAACGCTCTTGTATTTCAACGAATCGCGATTGGCGTAACCCTCGAATTTTCCGTAACCTTCAACTTCGAAAAATTCGGTGCGACGGAACAATTTGTGGTACGGAATATACTTGTATTTGCCTTCCTGGATGAACTTCGCAGCGCCGCCTTGTCCGGCCAAAACCACGTTTCTCGGCGCCCACGTGAACTTGTAGTTCCAAAGGTTGTCGTCTGATTCGGGAGCGACCAATCCGCCGCAAAACGATTCGAACAACAACATTTTACCGCCTTTTTCGCGAATCTCGTCTATGACTTTCATGGCGCTCATGTGATCGATTCCGGGATCAAGGCCAATCTCGTTCATAAAAACCAGATTCGCAGCTTTGGCCGCTTCGTCCAGACTCGCCATCGCATCACTTATATAAGACGCCGTGACCATGTGTTTTTTCAGCGCGACACAGTCTTTGGCGACCTCGATGTGCATGTGGGCCGGAAGCATAGAAATCACGACATCGGCTTTCCCGATTTCGGTCATTCGCTGGATTTTGTCGTTGATG
>JBCNQO010000470.1:0-2732 GCA_039592825.1 Flavobacterium sp. | reverse complement strand
TACCTTTTGCTCAAAAACGTTTTTGTGGTGCTGAAGGTTTAGAAAATGTAGTAAACTTATCAGATTTTCAAACTGGTGCTTTTGGTAAAGCATAGTACGGAACGCAGTTTGGCGGTTTGGTCAACTTCAAATTGCACGAACCGTCCGACAGGAAAATCGAAGGAAAAATCCGCAATACGATCGGTTCTTACGGTTTGTACACGAACTTTTCGAGCCTTAGCGGAACAGTCGGGAAGTTCAGTTATTACACGTATTTCAACTACAAACAGGCCGACGGTTTCCGTCCGAATTCGGAATTCTCGAGCCGCAACTTTTTCGTGAACCTCAATTATCAGTTTACGGCCAAAACGTCAATCCATTTCGATTACACGAATTTCGATTATCTGGCGCACCAAGCCGGCGGACTGACCGATTTTATGTTCAACCAGAATCCGAAACAAAGCAATAGAAAACGCAATTGGTTCGACGTGAACTGGAATTTGTTCGCCTTCCAATTCAAGCACAAATTCAGTGAAAACGGCAATTTTTCGTTGCAGTTTTTTGGATTAGACGCCAAACGCCAAACAATCGGTTTTCGCCCAAATCGGGTTTCTACAAACGACGAGGAAGGTTTCGGACGCGACGTGATTTCGGGCAAATTCCAGAATTGGGGAGCCGAGGCGCGCTATCTCAAAAAGTATCAGATTGGCCAGAAAACGAGTGCTTTGCTTTTGGGAATGAAATATTATCAGGCGAAGAACAAAGATTTGCAAGGCGCGGGTTCAACGGGTTCAGAACCGAATTTCGATCTGGTTGGCGATGCGTCGGCGAGATACGTTTACCCGAACGTCAACCTTGCGTTCTTTGGCGAAAACATGTTCAAGCTTTCGGACAATTTTACGCTTACGCCGGGTTTTAGAATCGAGAAAATCAAGACCAAAGCCGACGGTTTTTACAGACGCGTGAACTACGATCTGGCCGGAAACGTGATTTTGGATGAAACTATAAACGAGAATGTCGAGAAAGACCGCGAGATTTTTCTTTTCGGGATTGGCGCGGGTTACAAACTCAAAAATGGTTTGGAACTTTACGGAAATGTCTCGAGAAATTACCGTTCGGTGACTTTTAGCGACATTCGTACCGTGAACCAGAATCTGGTAATCGACCCGGACATTCACGACGAAAAAGGCTTTACTTCGGATATTGGTTTGAGAGGAAAGTTGAACGACAAAATCTCGTTTGACGCCAGTGTTTTCGCTTTGTACTACGGTGACAAAATAGGCGAATATTTTGGTGCGAACCCGAACGGTTCGGCTGCGGCGGTTCACGTGAGAAGCAATGTGGGCGACGCGATCACTTACGGTTTCGAGGCGTTGGCCGACTGGAAAATCGACCGCACGTTTTTCAACAACCCGGATTTTTCGTGGAACTGGTTCGTGAACGGCGCTTTAACTACTTCTGAATATTTGAAGTCGGATGTGGCCAATGTAGAAGGAAATGAGGTGGAATTCGTGCCTTTGGTAAACGTGAAAACCGGAACGGGAATCGGTTACAAAAACCTATTGGCGAGTTTGCAGCTCACGTATTATTCCGACCAATTTACCGATGCGTCGAACAGAACTGTGGAATCAAGCGATAATGATTCGGGCGTTTTTGGCAAAATCCCGTCTTTTTACGTGGCCGATTTTTCTATTTCCTACAAATGGAAAAACTGGAAATTAGAGTCGGGAATCAACAACTTTACCAACAATTTCTACTTTACCCGACGCGCGACCGGTTATCCCGGACCGGGAATCATTCCAAGCGATCCCCGAACTTTTTATGGCACTTTGGAGTTTAGTTTTTAGGTTTCAGGCTTTGGATGAATTCGGGGTTTGACAAAATAAAAGCCAAAGATCCGATTGCGACAGCCAACATAATAACAGCTACCATAACTACGCAAAATAGGAGCATCCTCAAGATCAGCTGACCAGAATCTCGGCCGCGAAAGAAGGTGGCAATCGTCCAAATTGTGAATCCGAATGATCCAAATCCTACAAAGGAAACCAGCCAAATGATGTTTTTCGAAAAATAGGACGCGAAAATCAGCAATGGCACCAATACAATATTGACTATAATTCTCTGGGAAGATGCAAAACTGTTTAGAATCAGGTGTTCGATGAAATTATAACCCCACTTTCTAAACGCGATCCAAGAGCAGAAAGCGTAAATGGGCAGTTGTATCAGTTCTACAATCGAATAGTGATTGACCATCCAACTGGTAATTTTTTCGTTTATTTCTGCAGCGATTCTTTGAGCCTCGGGCGTATCTCCTGACATTGGTTTTGGCATTGCACTAAAGTCGATATAGTGCATCAAAACGCCGTAAATACCCGCAAGCACGAATAGAAAAAGCAACGGCTTGTAGTGCCCGACGCGTCTGCCCTCGATAAATTCGCGAATGCTGTCGCCAGGTCGCGTGAAGAGTTGTTTTGCCGTATGCGCAAATCCGCCGTTGAAGTGCAGGAAAGTGTATTTGGCTTCGTCTGAAACGTATTTCCAGTCGAGTCTTTCGGTTTTGGCTTTCTGTCCGCAGTTGTTGCAGAACTTTCCTTCGAACTCGAATTGGCAGTTTTTACACGTGATCATGGCTTGTTGGTTGGGTTGGGCAAGGATAATGAAATCCTGTTTGGCTTGAAAGGACTAAAGGAAAATTCCAAAGTCCAAAACCGAAGTCGGCAAGAAACGGGAGTGGGAAATGCAGAATTTGTTGA
>JBCNQO010000047.1:0-7613 GCA_039592825.1 Flavobacterium sp. | reverse complement strand
GAATTCAAGACCATTTCCGACTCAAGCGCCTTTAACGTTGCATCGTTCGGAAGCACTGCCAGACCTTCGGCCAAAGCTTTTTTGGCTTCGTCAGTTTTCTTTTGCTGATTCAGGATGCGAACCAGGTTAGAGTAGATTTCACCCTGTTTCGATGGCTCCTGCTCTTCTTTCGGCAATACGTGAGTTCCCAATTTAACGGCTTGATCGCGCTCGGCTTTGTTGTTGAATGACTCGTATTTGTCATTCAATTTACTTTTGGCCGTGTAAAGCGTTTTCTCTCCTGTGTATTTCACCGCATTGAGTTCGGTGTAATACTTCACGGCATTGTCGTAATCCTGCGCATTTACAGCGTAGCTTGCAGCGTAATAAAGTACATCCTTGTCGTTTTTATCCAATTCGTAGATCGAGTAAAGGACTTTTGCCGCTTCTTTGTTCTTTCCTGCGTTTCCAAGACTAACTGCGTAATTGAGCAACAAAGGACGGAAAGATTCGATAGTCTCCTTAATGTCATCGGTGTAAACTTTCTTGTTCGTCTTCTCGTAGTCTAGCGTAGCGTTCAGCGACTTTACAAAAAAATCAACCTTTTCAGGAGAAACCAAATTGGCCAGAGCTTGCGGATTCGTAGCGTTTTCTTTCGTGCCCATTTCCAAAAGCGGCAACATTCCCTTGTAGAAATTCAGGTAAACTTTGTCGCCTGCATCCGAAACCAAAGGCTCAGCTTTAGACAAAGCGGCTTTGTATTCGCTTATGTCCTTGGCCTGCATCTGCTCTATGGCATAAAGTTTCTTTAGCGTCTTAAGTTCGTCTTTTTGGGCAGCTGCCGAAAGCGATGCCGCCAAAACCGACGCGAGTACTAATTTGCGTATCATATTGTTGTTGTTGAATTATTCTTCAGATTCGTCGTTCGTTTCTTCGGTTTCGGTCTGGTCTTCGCCAGATGCGTCACCTGTGTGAAGATCTTCTACAGAAACCGGGCCATCCTCGAGCATTTCTGCGTCGATGTCGATCGCTTCTTCCTCTTTCATCACCTTGGTCACGGCCGCAATGGCGTCATTTCCTTTGATGTTGATAAGACGGACACCTTGAGTGGCACGTCCCATAACGCGAAGGTCTTCGACTGCCATTCTTATCGTAAGGCCAGATTTGTTGATGATCATCAAATCGTCTGCATCGGTTACGCTGTTGATCGAAACGAGTTTTCCTGTTTTGTCTGTGATGTTAAGCGTTTTTACACCTTTTCCGCCTCGGTTCGTGATGCGGTAAACCTGTTCGCCGTCTTCTTCGAGCTTGGTGCGTTTTCCGTATCCGTTTTCGGTCACGACCAAAATCTGTGAAATGTTAATGTCTTTCTCGTCGATCGCCACCATTCCGATCACTTCATCTTTGTCGTCTGCAAGCGTGATTCCGCGAACTCCCGAAGCAGTTCTTCCCATAGGACGCGTCTTGCTTTCCTCGAAACGGACGAGTTTACCTGACTTCACGGCAACCAGAACCTGGCTGTTTCCGGTAGTCAATTTTGCTTCTAGTAGTTCATCGTCTTCGCGGATGGTAATCGCCGCGACACCATTGGTTCTAGGGCGCGAATATTGCTCAAGCGACGTCTTTTTCACCTGACCTTGCTTGGTCACCATGATCACATAGTGGTTGTTGACATATTCCGTATTCTTCAAGTCCTGAGTACAGATAAACGCTTTCACCTTGTCGTCGTTCTCGATGTTGATCAGGTTCTGGATAGCACGGCCTTTGCTCGTCTTGTTCCCTTCCGGAATCTCGTAGACGCGCATCCAGTAACACTTCCCTTTCTGGGTAAAGAACATCATGTAGTTGTGGTTCGTGGCCACATACAAATGCTCAAGGAAATCGGAATCTCTCGTGGCCACGCCTTTTTGTCCTACGCCACCGCGGTTCTGGGTTTTGTATTCGGACAATGGCGTACGCTTGATGTAACCCGCGTGAGAAATCGTGATTACGACACTTTCATCGGCAATCAAATCTTCGATGCTTACGTCTCCGCCGGCGTATTCAATTTGCGAACGTCTTTCGTCTCCGTATTTGGCCAGGATTTCGCGAAGTTCTTCCTTGATAAGTTCCATTCTGAGCTCTTTGCTGGCAAGCAAATCCTTCAAGCGCTGGATGAGTTTCATGATATCTTCGTATTCTGCACGAAGTTTATCCTGCTCCAGACCCGTCAATTGACGCAGACGCATCTCGACGATAGCTCTCGCCTGGATTTCCGACAAACTGAAACGCTCGATCAATTTGGCTCTGGCTTCGTCTCCGTCTTTCGAAGAACGGATCAATTGGATCACTTCGTCGATATTGTCTGACGCGATGATCAAACCTTCGAGAATGTGCGCTCTTTCCTCGGCTTTTCTCAACTCATATTGCGTACGGCGCGTCACGACTTCATGACGGTGCTCCACGAAATAATGGATAAGGTCTTTGAGGTTGAGCAACTGCGGACGCCCGTTTACAAGCGCAATGTTGTTCACGCTGAAAGACGACTGCAATTGGGTGTATTTATAAAGCGTATTCAGAACGACGTTCGGAACGGCCTCGCGCTTCAATATATATACGATGCGCATTCCGGTTCTGTCCGACTCGTCGCGTATGTTCGAGATGCCCTCGATCTTTCTTTCGTTTACAAGGTCGGTCGTTTTCTTGATCATCTCGGCTTTGTTGACCTGGTAAGGCATTTCGGTAACGATGATGGCTTCGCGTCCGTCAACTTCCTCGAAGTTCACTTTGGCGCGCATCACAATTCGGCCGCGACCGGTCTTGAAAGCCTCGCGCACGCCGTCGTATCCGTAAATGACACCACCCGTAGGGAAATCTGGTGCCTTGATGTGGTTCATGAGCTCATCGATCTCGATTTCCTCGTTGTCGATGTAAGCCAAAGTTCCATTGATGACTTCGGTGAGGTTGTGTGGCGCCATGTTCGTGGCCATACCAACCGCGATTCCCGCAGCTCCGTTGATAAGAAGGTTCGGAACGCGCGTAGGCATCACTTTAGGCTCCTCGAGCGTGTCGTCGAAGTTGAGCTGGAAGTCTACCGTTTCTTTGTCTATGTCCGAAAGAATCTCTTCGGAAATCTTCTTCATGCGGGCTTCGGTATAACGCATCGCCGCCGGGCTGTCGCCATCGATCGATCCGAAGTTACCTTGTCCGTCTACCAAAAGGTAACGCAAGCTCCATTCCTGGGCCATACGCACCATGGTGTCATATACAGAGGAGTCGCCGTGCGGGTGATACTTACCCAAAACTTCTCCTACGATTCTAGCTGATTTCTTGTGCGGACGATTTGAAAGGACTCCCAATTCATACATCCCGAAAAGGACGCGTCTGTGCACGGGTTTCAATCCATCACGCACATCTGGCAGTGCACGTGACACAATGACCGACATCGAGTAGTCGATGTAAGCCGTTTTCATTTCATCTTCAATGTTGATCGGAATTAACTTTGATCCGTCTGACATACTCCGTTTGTTAAAAATTACCTTAATATAAAAATCCCGCTAATATAACGTTTCCGACGCATTTTTAAGGCCGTTGAAAAGCTAATTTCCCCTTATTTTATTAACAATTTGGAAGTTTGTCAGGTTAATAAATTAGTAGTTGTTTAACTCGGAATTTGGCATATTTTTCGTCACTTAGCGATTGTCGAATTTGGGACAGGAATGGTTTTTGCAATCCAGCGCCTGAACTTCAAATTCAAATACCCAATCACAAACATTATGGATGATAATTTTTCACCAAGAGTAAAGGATGTAATTTCCTACAGTAAAGAAGAGGCACTGCGTCTGGGCCACGACTTTATAGGGACGGAACATCTGATGCTGGGTATACTTAGAGACGGAAACGGAAAGGCGATCACGATACTGAACAATCTCCAGGTCGACCTCGAACATTTACGCCGAAAGGTAGAGATCCTTAGCCCGGCCAACCCGAATGCCGATATGAGCAACGAGAAGAAGAACCTGCACCTCACGCGTCAGGCGGAGCGCGCGCTCAAGACCACTTTCCTGGAAGCGAAGGTGTTCCAGAGCACGTCGATAAGCACGGCTCACTTGTTGCTTTGTATCCTGAGAAACGAAAACGATCCCACAACCAAGTTGCTGAACAAACTCAAGATTGACTATGATTCAGCCAAAGAACAATATCTGAATATGACGCCAAACGAAGAAGAATTCATGGAAAACTTGCCTCGAAACGAGTCTTATAACGACGATCCGGGACAAGATGACAGCCTGAAAGAAGGCAGTTTCAACAATCCGCAGAGCAAATCGAACAAGAAGTCGAAAACGCCTGTGTTGGACAATTTCGGACGTGACCTTACGGAAATGGCCGAAGAAGGAAAACTCGATCCTGTGGTAGGACGCGAAAAGGAAATTGAACGTGTTTCCCAGATTTTGAGCCGCCGCAAGAAGAACAATCCGCTTTTGATCGGTGAGCCCGGAGTAGGTAAATCGGCAATCGCCGAAGGTCTGGCTTTGCGGATCATCCAAAAGAAAGTGTCGCGCATCCTTTTCAACAAAAGAGTCGTGACGCTAGATTTGGCGAGCCTTGTAGCCGGAACCAAATACCGCGGGCAATTCGAGGAAAGAATGAAAGCGGTGATGAACGAGCTCGAAAAGAACGACGACATCATCCTTTTCATTGACGAGATCCACACGATCGTAGGCGCTGGTGGAGCCACGGGTTCGCTCGACGCATCGAACATGTTCAAACCGGCACTTGCACGAGGTGAAATCCAATGCATCGGAGCCACGACTCTGGACGAATACCGTCAGTACATAGAAAAAGATGGAGCGCTCGAACGCCGTTTCCAGAAAGTTATCGTGGAACCGACATCGGTTGAAGAAACGATCACGATCCTGAACAACATCAAGAACAAGTACGAAGATCACCACAACGTGACTTATACTCCGGAAGCTGTAGAGGCTTGCGTGAAGTTGACCAACAGATATATGAGCGAACGTTTCCTTCCAGACAAGGCAATCGATGCCATGGACGAAGCCGGATCACGCGTTCACATCACCAACATCGACGTTCCGAAGCAGATTCTCGATCTTGAAAGACAGCTCGAGGAAGTTCGCGAACTCAAGAATACAGTTGTCAAAAAACAGAAATACGAAGAAGCCGCGAAGTTGCGCGACGACGAGAAGCGTTTGGAGAAAGATCTTGCCATAGCCCAGGAGCAGTGGGAAGAAGATTCGAAAAGCAACCGAATCGTCGTTACCGAAGACAATGTGGCAGACGTGGTTTCGATGATGACAGGAATTCCTGTGAACCGTATCGCCCAGACAGAAAGCAATAAATTGGCGAAATTGCCAGATCTGATCAAGAATAAAGTGATAGGACAAGACGAGGCGGTCGCCAAAATCGCCAAGTCTATCCAACGTAACCGCGCTGGCTTGAAAGATCCGAACCGTCCTATCGGATCGTTTATTTTCCTTGGACAAACCGGTGTCGGTAAGACGCAATTGGCCAAAGTTTTGGCTCGTGAATTGTTTGATTCGGAAGACGCTTTGGTACGTATCGACATGAGCGAATACATGGAAAAATTCGCCATTTCGAGATTGGTTGGAGCGCCTCCGGGATACGTAGGATACGAAGAAGGCGGACAATTGACCGAAAAAGTTCGCAGAAAACCATATTGCGTCGTGCTTTTGGACGAGATCGAAAAAGCGCACCCAGACGTTTTCAATATGATGCTTCAGGTTTTGGACGATGGCTTCCTTACCGATTCACTCGGAAGAAAGATCGATTTCAAGAACACGATTATCATCATGACTTCGAACATCGGGGCACGTCAGCTCAAAGATTTCGGACAAGGTGTCGGATTCGGAACGACAGCGAAAATGAACCAGGCCGACGAGCACGCCAAATCGGTAATCGAGAACGCTTTGAAAAAGGCATTCGCACCTGAATTCCTGAACCGTATAGACGACGTGATCGTGTTCAATCCGTTGGACAAAGAGCACATCGACCAGATCATCGGGATCGAGCTCGAAAAACTTTACGGTCGCGTGGCCGAACTTGGTTACACACTAAGACTTTCGGAACAAGCCAAGGCGTTCATCGCCGACAAAGGTTTCGACAAACAGTTCGGTGCCCGTCCGCTCAAGCGCGCCATCCAAAAATATGTGGAAGATGCTTTGGCAGAAGAGATCATCACGGCCAAAATCGGTGCCGGCGACGAGATTTTCATGGACATCGAAGACACGTCAAACGACGAATTGACCGTAACAGTTCAGAAAGCCGAAGAGCCAACGAAGTGATCCGTAACAATTATTTGATATTAGACCCGTCTTTTCAGGCGGGTTTTTTGTTTTATTTGAACATCGGTGAGCTTTTTTGGAACAAGAGAGAAAAATTCGCGAATTCGCGGTTTTTATTTCGGTACCTACAATGGTCGATCATGAAATTCAACCGCGAATTCGCGAATTTCACGCAGCAAATCGGATAGAGAATCGCAAAAAATTTTCTCATAAAATTCCCAAAAAATAATCGCGGCTCAAACCCAAAACCTCTAAATTTGAATTCAAATTACCCAAAATGCAAGACCCGAAAATCGTCATAGGAAGCGAGGAATGGTGCTCCTTCCCTACGCTAGGAATCCCGAAAATCAAGGCACGCGTCGACTCTGGCGCCAAGACTTCTGCACTGCACGCCATCAATATCGCGCCTTTCAGGAAAGATGAGGAGAATTGGGTGCGTTTCGACGTGAATCCGATCCAGAAAAACGTAAAGACAGTTTTGCACTGCGAGGCCAAACTCATCGGCAAACGCATCGTGAAAAGTTCGAGCGGCAACAAAGAACAGCGTTATGTAATCTCTTCGGAACTCAACATTGACGGGCAATCGTGGCCAATCGAGATTACTTTGACGAATCGCGATTCCATGGGATTCCGCATGCTTTTGGGACGTGAAGCGATGTTTGGCAGAATGCTCGTCGACCCGAGTCAGCAATACCAATTAGGGCAACCTACGGCGGGCGAACTCAAGGAATTGTACCAGCATTCCGAAAAGGCGAAAAGCGGCCTCAGGATTGGTCTTTTGGCAAGCAATCCCGAATTGTACTCGAACAAACGCATCATGGAAGCGGGCGAAAGTCGCGGTCACGAGATGCACTTTCTGAACATCAAGGAATGTTATATGAAATTGGATGGAAGCAATCCGGAGATCCATTATCGTGGGGGACGCAAACTCAACGATTTCGATGCCGTGATCCCAAGGATTCGTCCGAGCATCACTTTTTACGGATGCGCACTTACGCGTCAGTTTGAAGCCCTGAAGATCTTCAGCCTGAATTCGTCCAAAGCCATCGCCCAATCGCGCGACAAATTGTATTCGCTACAGCTTTTGCTGAACCAAGGCGTCGACATTCCAACGACGGGTTTTGCGAATTCACCTCTGGACACGGATGATCTGATCAAAATGGTCGGCGGAACACCGCTTATCGTAAAACTTGTCGAAGGCACACGAGGAAAAGGCGTCGTTTTGGCCGAAACCAAAAAAGCGGCCGAATCTGTGATCAATGCCTTCAAGAGTGTAAATGCGAACATTCTCGTACAAGAATTTATAAAGGAAGCCGACGGGAAAGACATCCG
>JBCNQO010000469.1:0-2736 GCA_039592825.1 Flavobacterium sp. | reverse complement strand
GGTTGGCCGCGGGATCGGACAGGTTGATCATCTGCGTGTTGTTGCCCATCTGTGCCACAAATCGCAAGGTGGTCAATGGGAAACGGTTTTCATCGAACAGCCATACTTACCAGACGGAATGTCGCGCGATTATGTGCGCTGGCTTTATACGGCCATGACGCGGGCTCAGGGCAAACTTTATCTTATCGGTTTCCCGGATTCGTACTTCGAGGGTTGAAGGGTAGAGGGTTCAAGGTACAAGATGCAGGACGCAGGACGCAACGGGATGTGACACAGAAAATAATTTTTGTGTCACAAGATGAACGTTTCTTTTCTGGCTTTGTTAGTTTTGTAACCGTAACTATTTCGCCCAACCCCTGAACCCTGCACCTTGCACCCTGAACCCTTCACCATGAAAACAATCGCTGTCATTCCCGCCCGCTACGCCTCAACCCGTTTTCCCGCCAAACTCATGCAGGATTTGGGAGGCAAGACCGTGATTTTGAGAACGTATGAGGCAGCCATTTTAACCGGTTTGTTCGATGATGTTTTTGTGGTTACCGATTCCGACCTCATTCGGGAGGAAATCGTTTCGAATGGCGGAAAGGCCATCATGAGCGTGAAGCAGCACGAGTCGGGAAGCGACCGTATTGCCGAAGCCGTGGCCGACATTGACTGTGATATCGTGGTGAATATTCAGGGAGACGAGCCTTTCATCAACGCCGAACCTTTGGCTGAAGTGCTCGAGGTTTTCAGGAATGATCCGGGAAGATCGATCGATCTGGCTTCATTGATGATCGAGATCAAGGATTGGGACGATATCGAGAACCCGAACATCGTGAAGGTCGTGACCGACCAAAGTGGTTTCGCGCTTTACTTTTCGCGGTCGGTGATTCCTTTTCCGCGTGATCGTAATGCGGGCGCGAAGTACTTCCGACACATCGGCATTTACGCTTTCCGCAAGCAGGCGATTCTGGATTTTGCGGCCTTGCCCATGAAGTCTTTGGAAGCTACCGAGAAGCTGGAGCAGTTGCGTTATCTGGAATTCGGGAAAAGGATTCGTATGGTCGAGACTGCTCATGCCGGTATTGGGATCGATACGGTTGAAGATCTGGAAAAGGCTCGTAAGATGCTCGGGAATTCGATTTAAACTTTACTTTGACTATTTGTATTTCGAAATGCCCGCTATAGGCAATTCTTAACTTTCTTAACTCCTTTAATTGTTTTAATTATTTTGGGTTTGGTCGCTTCGCTCCTTATTTTTTTTGAACCATTAAGATAGTTAAGAAAGTTAAGGCGCTTCGCTTTTTTCGGAGTCGCAGACTCCGTCACACGGTTCGCGAAGTCACAGACTTCTCTCTCAAAATTTCCCCGAAATGCCCGCGCCCGCGTTAGGGATAGCAGCGGCATCCTTTTGCTGGAACGCAAACTAGCTTACTCAACAGATTTTCCGAAGCAAAAGATACAGCGGATAGCCCGACGGCGCAAGCCAAATGCGATAAGCTTTTGGCTTGCGCCGGAACGCCCAAAAAATACTATTCGCTCTCGTGGTTGTTGTAAAGGTAGTGGTAAGCCTCGGTGTTGTCGAGGTAAGCGCCGTCGAAACCGGCGTTGATGATCTTTTTGAGGTAAGAATCGGGGCCGGTGAAAATGATGCCTTTCCACTCCGGATTCCAGAATTCCACGTAGTATTCGCCTTCGTAACCTTCGTAATTTTTTTTGATCCACGCGGGCTTTCCTATTTTCCAGGACTTGTTCCAGTAGTAGCGCCATTTTTCGGCAGAACCGATGTTGATGTAGCAAATCACGAGTCTTTTGCCACCGTCGGCTTTGGTTTTCAGGCTGGCGATGTCTTGTTTGGAAAGTTGCTCCATATCGTAGAACAAATCGATGATGAGCAGGTCGAAATTCGTGTCGGCGATGGCTTTCAGGTAGGCGTCTTTGTTCTCGTATTCCTTTGGATTGATCAGGTACAGATAGTTTTTCACCTGATCCATATCTGTAATGTCATCTTGATTTTGGTTTCGGATGCGCTCGGGAATGTGCGAGTAGGCGTAGTTCGACTTCATGCGGATAAAAGGCGTGAAACCGGCTTCGTTGTTGAGTTTTACGATTTTGTCGATCTTTTTGGAATCGGGGACGAATTCAGACACGAGCACTTTCTTGTCGTTCTTGAGAGCGTTCAGAAGCGCGACTCTTGTGGAATCGATCGAGCCGTCTTCGGTATAGAAAAGTTCTTCTACGCCAAATCCGTCAACCGATTGGATGTATTCGTAGTTTTTTCCTTGCTTCGGACTCAGGTTGGTGTAGGCGAGAACCGACCCGTTTTGCGGGATGATGTTGAAGTTCTTGTTTTCGGCCTTGGCGTATTTCGAGATCTGGCTTACGAACTTCTGCATGGCGACTCCGGCCTCGAGTTCGTTTCTTGGCATTTCGCGTGGCGCGGCAGTAGGCGTTTCTTTTTTGCAGCTGCAGACGAGGATCGGAAGTAGGAAAAAGACAAGAAATCTGTTCATGGAAGTTTTTTGGAAAAGGCTCAAAAATAGGCATTTCGCGATAGTTTCAATCTTAAGATTTTCTGTTTTTTGACAAATTTCGTGCGAATGTCGAAAACCGTATCGAAACTGTTTGCGTAGATGACACTATAACAATTAAACAACAAATTATGAAAACTAGAAATTTTGTATCGACCGCAATCGCCGCTTTGGCCTTGTTCGTTTCAACTACGGTTTCCGCTCAGGAGAAGACCAAAATGGT
>JBCNQO010000468.1:0-2741 GCA_039592825.1 Flavobacterium sp. | reverse complement strand
TGAGTGCCTGAGTGCCTGAGTGCCGGAGTGCCGGAGATTGGAGTGCGAAAGTGCTGAAGTGCTGAAGTGCTATACCGTGAAAAATAGTCCAAACAAAAAAATCCGTCCCCAAAATAGAGACGGATTTTTTTATGACAATTCGGTCGGAATGATCTGCTGCTGCCGCTGCAACCGCTACTTTAAACTATTGATTCCGTAGCCAATTTTCTTCCTCCTGAAAATCTCTCTCAGAATCGAGTATTTCCCGTCGCAGTTCGAAAGCAGGCTCATCTTGTTGAACCAATCCACGTCTGGGCGGATCACGAAACGATTGCATTCGAAGGCGACTTCGATGTAGGCCACGACCTTGTTCGATGCGTCAAGGAACATCACCGCGTTTCTTGGCGTGTAGCATTTGGTGGTTTGCATGTTGAACTCTTTCGATTCGGGCTTTGGGCGATAGTTGAAAAACCATCGGCTTAACGAATCTTTTTCCGAAGACGTGAGTTCGGCCACTTCGAGAGCCGCGAATTTCTTGACACGTCCGCCCAAAATGTTCGAAACGTCGAATTCCTTGACCACGTTCATGTGCATTTTACTGGCGACCGATGCGCTGTCTTCGGCCACGATCACCTCGCCTTTCTCGTCTACGATGGGCTTATCGGAATAAGCCGTCGAGAAAAACGAGATGAGCATGATTTTCTTGGCAGACGAAAACGGTGGCATCGCACGGCGCTTGTCGGCAGACAATGTTCCGTACCAACCGCAGGCTTTGTCCTGGGCGAAACCCGAGATGGCGACGAGCAGCAAAAGTGCCGCGTAAAGGTTCTTCATCTAGATTCCGGCTACGGCTTTGATTTCCTCTATGATGCGAAGCGCGAGTTCGTCGGCAGATTGCTGTGTTTTGGCTTCTGTATAGATCCTGATGATCGGTTCGGTGTTCGATTTTCTCAAATGCACCCAATTTTCGGCAAAGTCGATTTTCACTCCGTCAATCGTCGAGATCTTTTCCGATTTGTATTTGTCGGACATCGCAACCAGAATCGCGTCAACGTCCAGCGTCGGCGTAAGCTCGATCTTGTTCTTGCTCATGTAGTATTCCGGATACGAAGCGCGAAGTTCGGACACTTTCATTTTCTTGTTGGCCAGATGGGTCAAAAACAACGCAACTCCTACCAAACTGTCACGTCCGTAGTGCAATTCCGGGTAAATGATACCGCCGTTTCCTTCACCGCCGATTACCGCGTTGTTCTTTTTCATGAGTTCGACCACATTGACTTCACCAACCGCACTCGCTTCATAGGAACCGCCATGTTTTGCCGTGACGTCTGCCAAAGCGCGAGACGACGACATATTCGAGACCGTGTTTCCTGGTGTTTTCGATAGAACATAATCCGCGACAGCGACCAAAGTGTATTCCTCGCCAAACATTTCGCCGTCTTCGGAAATAAACGCCAAACGGTCTACGTCCGGATCGACGACGATTCCGAAATCGGCTTTCTCTTCTACGACCAATTTGCAGATATCGCCCAAATGTTCTTTCAAAGGCTCCGGATTGTGCGGAAAATGACCGTTCGGCTCACAATACAATTTTACAGTCTCAACGCCCAATTGCTCGAGCAATTTCGGGATGATTACGCCGCCAGACGAATTCACGCCGTCTACGATAACCTTGAACTTCGCGGCCTTGATCGCCTCGGCGTCTACCAAAGGCAATTCGAGCACTTCGTCTATATGGATGTCCATGTAAGCGTCGTTCGGGGTGATTTCCCCAAGCGAATCCACGTCGGCAAAATCGAAAGCTTCGGCCTCGGCAATGTCGAGGATTTTCGCGCCTTCTTCCCCATTGAGGAACTCGCCTTTCTCGTTGAGCAGTTTCAAAGCGTTCCATTGTTTCGGATTGTGGGACGCCGTCAAGATAATGCCACCGTCGGCTTTTTCAAGCGGAACGGCGACTTCGACGGTTGGCGTAGTGGAAAGCCCGAGGTCGATCACGTCTATTCCCAAACCTACCAAGGTATTTACGACAAGGTTGTGGATCATCGGGCCGGAAATTCTGGCATCGCGACCGATCACGACCGTGAGTTTATCTTTTTTGCTGTAATTCTTGAGCCAGGTTCCGTAGGCCGAGGCAAATTTGACTGCGTCTAGCGGCGTGAGGTTGTCTCCCGTCTTTCCTCCTATAGTGCCACGGATTCCCGAAATCGATTTTATAAGTGTCACAGAACTCGTTTTTTAAAGATTAGGTCGCAAATATAAAGGTTTTGGCGCCTTTGCCGATTATCGTTGCATTATTTGTGGAATCGATCGCTTCAATTTTACACATTCTCACTTCGCAAACTAAAACTGTGACATATTCGCACTTTGTCGATATTATTTTGTAGTCCAAATATTACTTTTCTTACAATTGAATGTATTTCATCGATATTTTTTTGCATTTTATCGATATTTTTCTCTCAAAAAGTTTTGTAGGAAAAGAACTATTCGCTAGCTTCGCCAAAAATGTCGATGTCACACCACAAAAACATCGGCTTCCAAAAACAGACATTATGGGGAAAAACGTTAGAAAATGCCTTGTCGGTAGCTGGCTTTTGCTCGTGTTGACTTGCGTTTGCTGGATTTTCTGGAGTACCGAACTCGTGTACGCGAAACCGACTCCTATCCCAACCGATTACCGCGAAGTGTCGGCGGGAACTGTAATAGATGTGTCAAAAAACTTCGACAGATCATCCGGGAAACCGATGCTCATCCATTTCTTCAAC
>JBCNQO010000467.1:0-2753 GCA_039592825.1 Flavobacterium sp. | reverse complement strand
TGCATCTGGAACTCAAGATCGACGACACCGTGATCATGGTTTCGGACGCGACGAAAGACTATCCGGGCAACGCGATCATTCTGCACGTTTATGTCGAAGATGCCGATGCGACGTACCAAAAAGCGATCGATTACGGCTGTCAGGCTTTGGAAGCGCCCACGCAACACGAAAGCGACGACGACAAGCGCGGTTCTTTTCTTGACTTTGCCGGGAATTATTGGTCGGTTGCGACTCAGGTTGCAAAATGAGAAAATTTAGATTTCTAGCGATTGGACTTCTCGCGACTTCGATTCTACTTTCGTGCGAGAGCAAATCCGGACAAACAAAAGTCGACCTGACCAATTTGGGAAATTCAGACCCCGATTCTTTAAACGGATTCAATTCGGGCGGTTTCAAGGTAAAGCCAAAGCCTTCTTTCGACTTGCAATTGGTATTGAAAAACAGTTTGCCTGACACTTTGAAACTTGTGACCTGCGGAAATTTCGTGTACGAACCTTTCGGGAAAATCGATAATTCCGACGCCCTAAAAAACAGCTTGCTCAAGAGCTTCTCGGTTGAAGAAAAAGTCGTCAAGAACGACGAAATGGAGCACAAAACCTATTTCGTGAAACACGGTTCCAGCCATCTGACGTTGTTTTTCGACCAAGGCGAAGAAGCCGACACGCACTCCTATATCTTGAAAGGCGAAGTGCGCGACGGCGATGTTCCGTTTGCCGATGGAGTCAAAATCGGGATGCAGAAAACAGATTTCATCAAGGTATTTCTCGAAGATTTCACTGCACCAGACTTTAAAAGTTGCAGCGTTATCGAACTGATTTCGTGCGACGAAGGCATTTGGCATTTTTATACCTTTGGGAACGGGAAACTCGAATCGGTAAAATTCAAAACCGATACTTCATTGCCAATCGACTAAAAAACTTTGTATGGATCTGAAAAAAACAGCTCGCGCGATTTTTGTCTTTTCCATTGCTTTTTTGGTTTTGACGCTCACTTCTTTTTCGATGCTCTACAAAGCCAATATTTCCGAACCAAACGAACTGATTTGCACACCGCTTCCCATTCAACCATTTTGTGGTACAAATACTTTCCCGAAATCGCCCGAAGGCAGAAAAGCGTTCAATACTAAATGTGCCGCTTGCCACAAACTCAGCGCAAGATCGACCGGGCCGGCTTTGCGAAATGTCGATTCGTTGGTTTACCAGAAGTGGCTACAGAAAAAGAACACGAAATTCGACACCTTGAAGTTTGAGAAAATGGATCTTTATTATCACAATTATCTGGCTAGCGAAAAACTGGATTCGGTTGAAGTAGCGGCGATTTTTGAGTATACGAGATAATGGCGAATCTGAAAAATAAGTTCTGGCTTTTCACGATCGCGCTATCGATTGCCGTTGTGGTTTGCGATGTCGTGACGGCTTACTCCAAAGGTTCTATAGTGCCTCTCATTTATTGTTTCGAACTCTTGTTTGGCCTGATCTTGTCGGTAGTTGCGATTGTCGCATTTTTCAGGTTGGTTGTGGAGCGAAGCTGGAAACATTCGGTTCCTGTTTTCATCTCACTTTTCGGCATTGCCGTTATTCTATATTTCCCGACGGCGAAAATCCGGGAAGCGCTAAAGGCCGATGTGATCTTTTTGGGAAGATGCGAACACACGGTTTCTATGGCTTGGATCAAACTTAGAAAAGACAAAACTTTCGAGTATTCACCAGCAAATTTTCTCAATCCGGAATTGTATGAAGGCACTTTTGAGAAAAAAGGTGATTCGGTTTTATTGAAATTTGACGATGCGGAACCGACAGCCAAAGCGAGGCTGGTTTTTCGGGAGAAAGGGAATTCGGTTTATTTGTGTGAGTTGGATAGTGTTAGTAAAGTTCCTCATGAGTTTCTTTTGGATTCGCGGAAAACGGAGTGAATGTGACGTTTTTTTAAAGACTCATTTTTAGGAGGATTGGATTTGAGCGAAGTTGCTCACCTAACTTCTTTAGCTAGATAGCTTTTTGAAGGCCGAAGATCCGGCAAAACCAAAGCTCATTAAGCGCTAAAAATCAAAATTTTACCCTATGAAAATTTAAGAATTTTTACAGACCCGAGAGCTTCGCTCGAATTGTACGAAGTAATTTTCTGTATTTACCCAATTCTCCTTAACCCTAAATTTAAAGGTCTAATTTTCAAAAGTTGAAACCCACAAATTCTGCCGAAGCCAATTTCCAGCCCGGATGCCGGCGACTAGCCTTTTGCAGGAAAAGACCAGTTTTTCTTGGCGAGAAACAGCGACCACAGGAAGCTCGTTTCTCGTCTTAGAAAAACAGGCTTTTTCAAGAAAGCTAGTGCCAGGCAGCCGGATTTGCTGGCCAAAAAAAAGAGCCAATAACCAAAACCGCACCGACTAGTAATCGGCACAATCTTGACTCTTGACTCTTGACTCTTGACTCTTGATTCTTTTATCTAAGCGTTAGTCGATTCTCTCGATCTTAGCGCCCAAAGCTCTCAAACGGTCGTCGATGCTTTCGTACCCGCGATCGATTTGCTCAATGTTCTGGATCACGCTCGTACCTTTGGCCGACAAAGCCGCGATAAGCAAAGAGATTCCGGCGCGGATATCTGGTGAAGACATCGTGGTGGCTTTCAAGATCGATTTGAAATCGTGCCCAATGACCACGGCGCGGTGCGGATCGCAAAGGATGATTTTCGCGCCCATATCGATGAGTTTGTCTACAAAGAACAAACGGCTTTCGAACATTTTCTGGTGGATA
>JBCNQO010000466.1:0-2757 GCA_039592825.1 Flavobacterium sp. | reverse complement strand
CATAAACTTTTGTGCCTTCGTGTAGCGTAAACGCGTCCTGAGCCGTGTTTTGTGGCTCGCTTTTCACCGACGCGATTGCCGAAAAAACGATTGCCGGACGTTCGGCCTCATAAATGCTTTTCTCGAAAATCGCCCCAAAAATACTGGCGACCATGAACAACAAAGCCAAAAACATCGTTACGAAAAAGATGCGTTTTACCAAAGTCGTGCCCGAAAAATAGTATCCAACAAAGAACAAAAGCACCGCAAAAGCGCCACCAACCGCGAATTTCGCCCAAGTGTCGTAATGCACTTGCGAAGTGAAATCCTCTATCATTTTCCTAAAACCGACTTTCGGCGCTTCCTTTACGTCGTCAATCTGGAGTTTTTGCGCAAATTTGAGGTTCGTCGCAATCTCGTTGTCTGTCGGATTCAGCAACAACGCCTTTTCGTAATTGTAGATCGACGGCGCCACGCGGTTCAGCTTGTAGTAAGCGTTCCCGAGGTTGAAGTAAAGTTCGGCAGACTCTTTCTTGTTCTTCACGACGGCTTCATAAGCATCGGCCGCGCCCTGAAAATCGCCTTTTCTATACAACTCGTTCCCTTTCTCGAATCCGGCTTGACCGAAAATCGTCTGGGAAATCAGCACAAATAGGAAAATAAGCTTCTTCATCGCATCTGTTTTTCGAGTTCTGAAATGATGGCCGCAGCCTTTTCGTAATCGTGTTGGATCGCCGTGCTAGACGATGGCGCGTATCTCGCGAATTCGCAGTCTTCGGCCAATTTGATGAAATCGTTCACCGTTTCTGGCTGCACGTTTCGGCTCAAAAGCAGTTCGCTGATTCTTTCTTTGGACATTTCCGAAGTCTCGATTCCGAGTTTGGCTTTGAGGAAATTGTGCAAAGCCCGTTCGAGCGCGATATAGAATTGTTCCTTGTTTCCGATGTTTTTGCGCGCCTCGGACAAATATTTCTTAGTGAGACGATTCGACGTTCTCAAGCGGTTTCCGGTCACGTCACGATCAATCGCGTCTTTCTTGCGACGCGCCACAACGATTATCGGAATAATCAAAAATGGAGCGACCATAAGCCCGTAAAAAAGTCCAGATCCGAAGAAATCGCGACGGTTCGCACTCTTGAGTTTGGTCTTGAGTTTCACGAACGCAAATTGGTCGTTCGCGTTAATTTGTTGCTTGTTCGGTTCCGATTTGGCCACGGCATTCGCATCCGAAGGATTTCCTGGTCCGTCGAGCACTTTGATCATGATTTCGGGCGAAGTGATGGTTTTGTATTTACCCGACGAAAGGTCGAAATACGAGAAACTCATCGGCTTTATCGGATAATTTCCTTTGTAAGTCGGAACAATCGTGTACGTGTCCTGAACTTTTCCGGTCATGCCCGAAAGCGGCGTCTGAACCGACTCTTTGTGCACCGGATCGTACATTTCGAGCGCCGTCGGAACAACCGGTTTTGGCAAATCGAACAATTTCAGGTTTCCTTTACCCGAAACGCTAACGACCAAATCGAGGCTTTCGCCATTTCTGAGCATGGTTTTGGACGGACGCACTTTGAAGTCGAAATCGCCAACCGCACCAGAAAAATCATCGGGACGACCGGCTTCCGGCAAGGCTTTCACGTTGATCGTCTTGACTCCGGCTGAAACTTTTTTGGATTCTTGCGTGATTTGGGCACGTCCGAAGAAATCGTAACGACCCGTCGGAACCTGTAAATCGAGGTCGAGCGCCAAAGGTTCGATCACGAGTTTGCCCGACTTTTGCGGATAAAGCACCGTTTTTCTCAAAACCACGTAACGCGTCTGTTTGCCGTTGAACGTGCCTTGTTCGGGAACGAGTTGCTTGATGTCTATGTTCTGGCTCCAGAAGTCGTTGTATTTTGGCTTTTCGAGCTCGCGCCAGTTCGAGATTCCGACGTTGTAGCTGAAGTAAAGCTTGTAAACGACGGTAATCGGTTCGTTTATGTACGGATTCGTTTTCGTGATTTCGGCCACGAGATGGATTGCGTCGTCTACGTTCACAGGTTCTGGCTCGCCAGGCTGTCTCGGACGCTGGATCGCATCGGTTACGTTGATTTTTACCACATTCGTGCGATAAGTCTGGTCATCAATCTCGATTGAGGCCGGACGGATCAGAAGCGTGCCTTTTTTCATCGGACGCAAAAAGTAGATGTACGCTTTCTGGAAAGAACTTCTTCCGTTCACCCACGATTGGCTCACCGATTGGCTCGGCCCGCCCACGACCTGGAATCCTTCGAAATTCGGTGGGGAAAAGTTGTCGCCTTGCCCGTTCATCACGAAGTCAACGCGCAAAGTCTCGTTCAAGCCCAAAGTCTGCCTTGAAACTTTCGCCTCAAAAGAAACCTGACCCAAAACGGCTTGAGTGACCAGAAATAATATGAAAACGCTTTTCTTCATTCGGGTTGCAAAACTAACAATCGTTTTGAATCGACGTACTACTTTAGCTTTTTGTTAAATGTTTGACGAGATTTCAGCTCTAAAAACCAATACGCGTGACTTTTGGCGTCATTTTCAGATTTGCGCTTCCAAAAAACGCAACTCCAGAAACATCAAGGTTTCATTACCAGTCTTTTTCGGTTTTTACAGGACGACCTTTCTGCTGCGTCTCTTTCATTTTCTCCTGAACCTTTTTCTCCTCGTAGTTCACGGCATCGAGCAAATTCTCTACGCGTTTTCCAGACATGCCATCGCCAGGTTTCGGCTTCGGACCTTCTTGCGGTTTGTTGCCTTCGCCACCTCTGTTTT
>JBCNQO010000465.1:0-2758 GCA_039592825.1 Flavobacterium sp. | reverse complement strand
GTTTTCGGCAATCCACGAGTCGACCAACGCTTTTGTGTCATCGGTTGAACCGTCATCCACAATGAGCCAAACAAAATCCTGACTCGTCTGGGCGACCAAACTGTCGTACAATTGGCCGAGGCAGAAAGCGCGGTTGAACGTGGGCGTAAAAACGGTAATTGGCGTAGAATCGGTCATGAATAGATGTAAATGGCCATGAAAAACGTAAAGGCGTAATAGGCGAATGCGATGCGTCCGACGATGAGATGCTGATTGTCGAAAAACTTATTCTTCAGGAAAGGATAAATCACGACCAAACCGAGCATGAACCACGACAAATAGGCGAACCGGTTCGAAAAGTTCGCGCGGATCACGAGAATCCAGAACGTGTTCGCGATGAGATAGGTGTGAAAAAGGTGTTTGTAGAAAACGTCCTGAAGCTGTTTCTTGATCAGGAAATACCAGCCGCAGAAAATGCCGACGCTGCTGTACAAAAGGAAATCCCAGCGAAAGCCGGTCTTGAACGTGGCTTCTACGGCGTCTTCGTCTCCGAGATATTCCTGCAGACGCGAGTCGTCGAACAAGCCCAAAGTCAGGAAGAAATTCTCGAGTGCCGAACCAAGCGCAAATGAAATCGGGATCGCGACCGCCCACGCAATGAGATAATTTCGGGTATTGGTGTAATAAGATGCGACCGCAAAAGCGCCAATTGGAATGAGCATCGATTTGTGGATCATCAGCGTAAGTCCGAAAATGGCGTACGTCCAAACCCTGTTTTCTCTTGAAATCGCCAGTAAGAACAGTGATGTCGCCATTCCGTTCCGGATTCCGTTCGTGCCGTAAGACCAGAACGAGAACGAGAAAATCAGCATGGCGAATCCGTAGAACCAGAACTGTTTGAAGAATTTCCGGCACACGAAATAAAGTGGCGTCACGTAAATCGCGGCGCAAATGAAAAAGAACGATTCCTGAGACATTACGGTAGAACACGCCTTCATGAAATACTCGAAATACAAGTCTTTTGCCGCGGCCGAGACGTCTACCGTATCGCCAGATGCGTATCGCTCGAAGGCGTCCGAATACGTTCTCATGTCCCCAAAATACGCACCACTCACGGGTCTTAGTCCGATATAGAAAATCGTAAAAATCATCATGACCACGCCCAGAATGTTCTTGTTCTTGAGATTGTCGTCGTTCTCAAGGCTCACCGTTGCCGACGAAAGATACATGAACAGGCAAACCACCAACAGAATGTAGTAGTAAATGTTCGTGTAATATTCAAGCGGAATCAGTGCTTCCATGCGATTTTGGTTCGGGTTGCAAGATAAGGACTCGGGCGCAAACGCGGCTCAGGATTTGCGTTTAATCGCAACCGATTTTATAAGATCGTCCCATTGTTTCATGACTTTCTCGGGCGTGAATCTCTTTACGGACATTTCGCCTTCATTGCCCATTTTCGCTCTCATTTCGGGATTTTCGATAAGCTTTCGCAGACTTTTTGCAAGCTCAGACGTGTCGTTCGCCTTGACCAAAATGCCTTCTTTGCCACTAGTGACGATATTCGCCGGGCCGGTCGGACAATCGAAAGAAACGATGGGAAGTTTGTGGCTCATCGCTTCGAGCAAAACCATCGGGAACGTCTCGGAACGCGAGCTCATCACATAAATCGACGCTTCGGCCAGTTTTTCGTCTACATTCTGGATCGCCTCGAAAAAATGGAACGGATTCTTGAAATCGTGTTGCGACAATTGGTTTTCGAGCGATTCGCGGTCTTCGCCGTTTCTGTAAACGTGCATTTCCCAATTTTCGACGTTCTTGTCGAGTTTCGCCCAAGCTTCCAAAAGCATGTCGTAGCCTTTTATTGGCGCCAGACGTCCTAGCGAAATGACGATATTCTTTCGGTTTTCGACTTTTTTATGATCCGAAACCACGTAGAAATTCGGAATCACGACCGCGTTTTTCTGGCCGTAATGGTCGAACTCGGTTTGGGTAAGATACACGATTTTGGTGTAGCGCTTTTCGGCAAATTTCTTCAGGAAATTGATTGCGCGCGTTTTTATTTTTTGGGATGCCGACTGACTTTCAAAACCGAGTCTGAGTCCGAAATAAGACGTATGCGATTCGTAGAAAGTGGGAATTCCCTTAGCGGCAAACGGCGTAATGATGTGGAAAAGCCTTTGTGTGAGCACGAAAATCGCGTCTGGCTTTGTCTCGTCTATGAGACTTTTGAGCTTGGAATATTGTTGTTTGAAAAGCTTGAAATTGCGCGGATGAAAAACCGATTCTCCGGGATATTGAATTCCAAAATCGCGAATCTCGACTTTGTCGCTTATGGGTAGAAATGACTGTTTTCCTTCTTGATTTGTAAGTCCTAAAATCACCTCATAACCGTAAACGTCTGCCCAATAATTGAGCTTCTGTATCAGGATGCGCTCAAAGCCGCCGTGCATGAAAACGTTGTCTGTGAGGTAAAGCAGTCTCATTTTTTCTTGATAAGATCGATCACGAATTGCACGGGTTTTGGCCCGATCACGCTCATGACTTTCATCTTGGCGATGTTTCTCCAACGCGCGCTTCTGGGAATCCAGGATTTGGCGAAATGATGGATTCAGGCCGAGTTTTTCGTAAGCTCGATTCGTCCGGTCTTATAACTTTTCGGACAAAAATAATCGTTCGGATAAAAAGCCACGTAACCCGGAATTTCCTGGAACGAATTGGTCATTTTGAAGCCTTTTTCTTTCATCATTTGCGTGATGATGAACGTGTTCGAGGTCGTTTC
>JBCNQO010000464.1:0-2762 GCA_039592825.1 Flavobacterium sp. | reverse complement strand
CCACGATTGGGGTTTGGATCACGGCACTTGGAGCGTCGTTCGGCACATGTATCCGAACCACGACATTCCCGTTTTGCAGTTTTCCATCGACTATCACAAACCGCCCGAATACCACTACAATCTGGCCAAGCAACTCAAGGCTTTGCGCAAGAAAGGCGTACTGATAATCGGCAGCGGCAACATGGTGCACAACCTGAGAATGGTGGCTTGGGACAAATTGTCTGAACCCGAATATGGATACGATTGGGCAATCGAGATGAACGCGATCTTTAAGGAAAAAATAGGCAACGGCGATTTCAAGTCGCTGATCGACTACGAGAAATTGAACAAAGCGGCCAAACTCGCGATCCCAACACCCGATCATTATTACCCGTTGCTTTACGCGATGGCGCTTCAGGACTCAAAAGACGACGTGGATTTCTTTAACGATAAGGCGGTTGGCGGTTCTTTGACGATGACTGGGGTGAAATGGGGGTGATTTGAAATTCAAATTCCCAAATTCCAATCCGGCATAGAGAACGTCGTATTTCCCGAATTTTTGTTTCTTGGATCCCGATTGTCCCAAAGCTTCGGGAGGAATCTTCAGGGCAAAAAAAAATCGGAAGCCTGAACTCCCGATTTTCAATAGGTTTTACTGCGATAATGCACTGCTTCTGCCACTGCAACTGTTTAGACGCCAAGTTCCTTTTTGGTCTTAGAAACCAAAGCCTTTTTGTGAACCATCACAGAAATCGCTTTGAGTCGCATATAAGACTTGCTTATGTACACGAAACCACCGTTGGCCACGCGTGCAGGATCGCTTCCCCAGGAGTTTTTCACTTTGTAGTAAACATTGCCTTTCTGGTCTTTCACGCGCCCCACGATATGCATCAAATGGTCGTCTGTAGTGTTGAAGTTCTCGAATTCCGATTGACGGAACTGTTGGGTGATTTCTTTCTCGGGACGGATTTCGGTTAGGATCGTTTTCTCGTCTGTATCATTTTGCGGAATCACGGCAACCCCGAATTTACCCGAAAAAGTCTTCTCGCTCACGTCTGCGTCCAAAGCCAAAGTGTAGCCTTTGTCTAACGCATTGTCGATGTTGGCGATGAACTCGTCGAGTGGCAGGTTGTACATTTTTCCGTTAGAGAAATTGTCCGGAATGTCCAAAACGAAATTCGAGTAAAATGGCGCTTGTGTGAATGAAGTAATCGTCACGTAATCAGATAACTTGATTTTGGTCATCTCAAGGAAAGACTTAGGTGTGTATTCCTTGCCTTCATACGTAAATTTGGTCACGTCTTTCCCCATGTATTTCTCGAGAATCGCGTCTACTTTGTTCTGCCAATCGGCTTGCGGTTTCTCGGCATTGGCTTTTACCAAAGTTTCGAGTTCCTTTACCATTTCGGCGTGGTTGTAGGCTTTTTGTCCTTCGGTCAAGCCAGAAAAAGCGCTCACGGGAACAATTCCGAACTCTTTGGCGCTGTTGATCACGTCATGGTTGAGTCCACCTTCGCCAAATTGGGCATGTCCCTGACGCATGATGTAGTTATACGCCTTTTTCGGATACGTGTGCCTTACGTTGTACATTTCAGACAGGTCGATGCGTTTGCCCGTCGAGCGGAAGATTTCAGACTCCAAAAACGAAGTTGACGAAAAGCTCCAGCACGTTCCCGTATTACCTTGGGAAACCACGGGCTCACAAGTAAGATCCGTAACCGATTGGAACTCATATTTTTGGGAAAAACCCGAAAAAGCAACGAAAGAAAGCGCTGCGCAGGCCAAGTATTTTTTCATGGAAAGCTAATTTTTATGCGGCCGAAATGTACTATTTTTACACAAACAATCCGTCTAAAAATGGCAGAAATTAACTGGCAGACCGCCATAGAATTCGAAGATATCACCTACAAGAAGTGCAACGGCGTAGCCCGTATCGCTTTCAATAGGCCAGACGTGAGAAACGCGTTCCGGCCAAAAACCACCAGCGAGCTTTACCGCGCTTTCTACGATGCCCAGGAAGACACCTCAATTGGCGTCGTTTTGCTGTCTGCCGAAGGCCCGTCGACTAAAGACGGCATCTGGAGTTTCTGCTCGGGAGGCGACCAAAAGGCACGTGGCCATCAAGGTTACGTGGGCGAAGACGGAATGCATCGTTTGAATATTCTCGAGGTGCAAAGACTTATCCGATTTATGCCGAAAGCCGTGATCGCGGTCGTTCCGGGTTGGGCGGTTGGTGGCGGACACAGTTTGCACGTGGTTTGCGACTTGACGCTGGCCTCAAAAGAACACGCGATCTTCAAACAGACAGACGCAGACGTAACGAGCTTTGACGGCGGTTACGGATCGGCCTATCTGGCCAAAATGGTCGGACAGAAAAAAGCCCGCGAGATCTTCTTTCTCGGACGCAATTATTCGGCTCAGGAAGCTTTCGAGATGGGAATGGTGAACGCCGTAATCCCGCACGACGAGCTCGAAGACACTGCATACGAATGGGCTCAGGAAATCCTGGCCAAATCACCAACCTCGATCAAGATGCTCAAATTCGCCATGAACCTCACAGACGACGGAATGGTCGGCCAACAGGTTTTTGCAGGAGAAGCCACGCGTTTGGCGTATATGACAGACGAAGCCGTAGAAGGCCGAAACGCCTTTCTGGAAAAACGCAAGCCGAATTTCGAGAAAAAATGGATCCCGTGAGAAGTTCCTGAGTGCCTTAGTTCCTGAGTTTGCTCTCGAGTTTGGGAATTTCGGGCAATCAGAAAATCTGACGATCTGTAAATCTT
>JBCNQO010000463.1:0-2772 GCA_039592825.1 Flavobacterium sp. | reverse complement strand
GGGCCAATCACGTCACAAACCGACGGTCAGGTTTCCCAAAACAGAACGTATCAGGATTTGCTCAAGAATCCACAGGACGAAAAGAATTTCGAGACGATCGTGACTTCGGAACTTTACACCGTAGATCTTTCCGGAAAAGCGACTTTGTACAAACCAAAAGACATTTACGCCTACGAAAGTTTCTCGCCCGACGGCAGTTTGCTGATGCTTTCCACGATCCAGAAGCCATTCTCATACGTCGTGCCGCTTGGCCGTTTCCCGATGAAAACCACCATTTACGATCTGTCGGGCAAGGAAATCAAGGTCGTGAACGAGATTCCGCTTACCGAGATCATGCCCAAAGGATTTATGGCCGTACGAAAAGGCAAGCGAAATATGGGTTGGAGAAGCGACAAGCCTGCAAGTTTGTACTATGTCGTGGCTTTGGATGAAGGAAATCCGGCGAACAAAGTCGATTTCCGCGATGAGATTTTTGTTTGGGATGCTCCATTTTCGGCAGATGCGACTTCGCTCATGAAAACCAAGCAGCGTTTCTCGAACCTGATTTGGGGAGACGAGCACACGGCCGTGGTGAGCGAAGATTGGTATGACACGAGAAATACCAAGACGTTCCTGATCGATCCTTCGAATCCCGCGAAAGCGCCAATCACGATCGAAGACCGTAATTCGCAAGACATTTACAGCGATCCCGGAAATTTCGAGACCGTCAAAAACCAATATGCGCGTTACGTTCTGGCGCTTGACAACGGCAACGCATTTTTGCTAGGAAACGGATTCACCGAAAAAGGCCAATTCCCATTCATCGACGAATTCAACGTGAAAACGCTCAAGAAAAAACGCCTTTATCAATCGGCTTATACCGACAAAAAAGAGGATATTTTCTCTATGGAAGATTTCAAGAATGGAATCGTTTTGGTGCAACAACAGTCCAAAACTGAGTATCCGAACTACTTCCTGAGAGACATCAAAAAGAAGAAACTCACGCAATTGACGACGTTCGCGAATCCGTTTGCAAGCATCAAAGACGTTCACAAAGAAGTCATCAAATACAAGCGCAAAGACGGCGTTGATCTGTCGGGAACGCTTTACCTTCCGAAAGGTTACGACACTAAAAAGAAGGAAAAATTGCCGCTTCTAATCTGGGCATATCCCGAAGAATTCAAGGACAAAGCCAGCGCGGGCCAGAACAACAAAAATCCTAACGAGTTCACGTTTCCTTACTACGGATCGTTCGTGTATTGGGTAACGCGCGGTTATGCGGTGCTCGATGACGCGTCATTCCCGATCATTGGCGAAGGCGAAACCGAACCCAACGACACGTTCATCACCCAATTGGTAGACGACGCCGCGGCCGCGATCGACGCCGTAGACAAGCTCGGCTACATAGACCGCAAGAAAGTCGCTGTCGGCGGGCATTCTTACGGAGCATTCATGACGGCCAACTTGCTAACGCACTCGAATCTTTTCGCGTGTGGCATCGCGCGTTCGGGCGCTTACAACCGTACTTTGACGCCTTTCGGATTTCAGTCGGAACAGCGCAATTATTGGGAAGTGCCGAACATCTACGACGAAATGTCTCCGTTCATGAACGCCAACAAGATGAAAACGCCTCTGTTGCTCGTGCACGGTGAAGCCGACAACAATCCGGGCACGTTCACGCTCCAGACCGAGCGTTATTTCCAGGCGATCAAAGGCCTCGGCGGGCCGGCGCGAATGGTGATTCTGCCTAAAGAATCTCACGGTTACGCCGCAAAAGAGAACATTCTGCACTTGCTTTGGGAGCAGGATCGTTTTCTGGAGAAATACCTTAAAAATTGATAATTAACAATTGATAATTGACAATTGGTTGGGCGGGATAATTCTTTGGTCAACCTCTTAACAAACAGCCACGAATTCACGAATGTATTTTTCGTTGATTTGTGGCTTTTTTATTTGGGCGTTGCGCCGATCGTGCTTTTGGCTTTGATCTTTATTGGTGCGGCGCCGGGCTTACGGCACTCGCTTTTTTGCAGGAAAAAGAGTGCTCGGAATTCAACTTTCGGCTGGCAAAAAGAGCTCAAACAAAGCCGCGAATCCCTAACGCGGTTTGGTGTTAGAGCGAAGTCTGTGACTTCGCGAACCGTGTGGCGGAGTCTGCGACTCCGAAAAAAAGCGAAGCGCCTTAACTACCTTAACTATATTAATGGTTCAAAAAATAGGAGCCAAGCGACCATTTCAAAAAACAATTAAGTCAGTTAAGAAAGTTTAAGCGGCCTTAATGTCCTTAATGACCTTAATGGTTCAAAAAAAAGGAGCTAAGCGACCATCTCAAAAAAACAAATAAGTCAGTTAAGAAAGTTAAGCAGCCTTAATGTTCTTAATGCCCTTAATGATCTTATTGGTTCAAGAAAGGAGCGAAGCGACCAACAAAAAAATCTAAAAAGTAAAATCTCACTGGTTCAAAGCCAGAAAAACACCCTCGCCATCCAGAATAGGAACCCTATTCTCAAAGTAAAGTTTCCCAGCCTCATAGTTCGCCTCGATAAGATAATGACTACCCAAAAAGTAAGATTGCTTCACGATAGCACGAAGCCCCGAACCCGCGATCTTAAGCTGATGCGCATAAACCAAAACAGTTTCATCAGATACGAAAGGTTTGAGCAAGCGCAACGGAATTTCGCTCACTTCGCCAAACATTCTCGCAATATAAAAACTTCCCGGATGCGCATAAATCGCCTTAGGACGGCCGGTTTCAATGATCTTTCCGTCTTTCATGATCACGACCTCGTCGGC
>JBCNQO010000462.1:0-2776 GCA_039592825.1 Flavobacterium sp. | reverse complement strand
ACATCAGCCGTATCGTCCGGCTATCACTTTCATGAACGGCGAATATTGGGGCATTCTCGATTTCCGCGAGCGTTATGACGACAAGTATTTCGAACGCGTTTTGGGCATCGCATCGAGCGACCTTGATTTTCTGGAGTTCGACGGAAGTTTGATACAGGAAGGCGAAAACACGCACTACATGGCGTTTTTGTCGTATCTGAACACCAACCAACTTTCCAACCAAAGCAGTTTCGACTATGTAAAAACGCAGATAGACATCGAGAACTTCACCGATTTCTACATCGCGAACATTTATGCCGGGAATACCGATTGGCCGCACAATAATGTGGAATTCTTCCGCAAAAGGACAAGTTCATACGAGCCCGACGCGCCTTATGGTCAAGACGGCCGCTGGCGTTGGGTTTTCAAGGACATGGATTGGGGTTTCGACGTTTGGAACAACGGTTCGTTTGACCAAAACACCTTGGCATTCGCCTCTACCGTTTCCTATGACGGATCGACCGCTGCCGAATGGTCTACTTTCGTGCTTCGCAAACTTCTGGAAAACGACGGCTACCGAACCTACTTCATAGACAGGTTCGCCGATCTTATCAACACGACTTATCTACCGGATCGCCTCGTTGGCATTCTCGACGAACTCAAGAGCGCAATCGCACCGGAAATCCCGCGTCATGGCCAGAGATGGGATGGCCTTAACGAGAATTCCTGGCAGGCGAATATCCAGAACATAGAGAATTTCGCAAACGAACGACCAACGCATCAGCGTTCGCACATTCAACAAAGGTTCAACATCGAGAGCCAGATTTCGGCTACCGTAGATGTGGACGACGTTTCGCGGGGTTACGTAAAAATGAACACGATCGATTTGCTGGGTTCTACCGAAGGCGTTTCGAACAATCCTTATCCGTGGACGGGAATCTATTTTAAAGGTATTCCCGTTACCTTGACAGCCGTCGCGCTTCCGGGTTACCAATTCAGCCATTGGACCGGTTCGTCGAACAGCCCGAGCGCCGTAATCGTGCTCAATCCTGAAGGCGATCTTGAGCTGACGGCACATTTCGTACTTATCAACAATGAGCCCGAAACACCTATCAGTTTCTGGATGCCGAGCACAACTTTGCTCTCTTTGCCTTTGTCTAACGTTGCTTCGAGTTTCGAAACGGGATCTGAAGGTTTCCTGAGATATACCAGCTGTTTTGAGGGTTATCCTTTCACGGCCGCGCATCCAAATTGGAAAAAAGGTTCATTGGAGCGCGCCAACAGCCAAACCGACATCAACTATATCCCCGAAGCCAACAACGATATTCCTTTCGAGTCAGTGACCAATATGCGCGGACTTAAAGTGAAAAGCCCTTATTTGGCGAACGGTCGCGAAAGCACATTGGTTTTCGAGCAATCGACTTTAGGATTTGAGGATATCGTGGGACGCGTGGCTGCGAAAATAGAAGGAAATGGTCCGACAGCGCTACATATTGACTATTCTGTCGTGGCGGGCGATCCGGTCTGGATTACCGACTATATGCCGCAATCCGTATTCGACCTAAGCGACGATTACCAGCTTTTCAACATCGATCTCACGAGTTCCGTTGCCACCGACAACAACCCGAATTTCAAGCTCCGGATCCGTTTTGCGGGCGATCTGGTCAGTCAGGACAATTTGAGTTCGGTGCTTTTCAACAACATCAGCATTTCTGGGAAAACGCTTTTGGGCACGCCTAAATTCGGTTCCGATTTCAAGATTTATCCGAACCCGACTGCTGACGTGATCTACATTTCGCACCAGCTCGAAAGTCTCGATTACGCTTTGTATTCCGTGGACGGGCGACTGGTGAAAACCGGCAGCGTGATTCGCTCCGAAGTCGATTTGACAGGACTTTCCCAAGGCATTTACACACTAAAGCTGACTTCGGGAAACAACAGTTATACCCATAAAGTTGTCAAGAAATAACGTTTCCAAAAACGCGAAAAGAGGTCTTTGTGGCCTCTTTTTTTTTTGCTCGGATTTTGTTGGATTTATGGGGAATTGTTGGCTTTTGGGGCGGCTTTTTGAATTTTTTAATTGGCAGGTTTAGACCTAACAGGTTATGCAAACCTGTTAGGTCTGGAGACGAAAGATAAAAAATTCAAAAATCGGTCGGTTACAGAAAAAACGTAAAAATTGTTAAAAGATAGGTTTCCGAAATCAAGCCTTGTTCTTGGCCAAAGCTTCGGTCAAAGCCACTTTCCAGTCGCGCGGTTCAATGCCGAAAACCGACTTGATGCGCGATTTGTCCAGAACCGAATAAGCCGGACGTTTGGCCGGAGTCGGGAAAGCCGAACTCGGGATTGGGTTGCATTTTATGGGAGATTTCGATCGGGAGAAGATTTCCTGGGCGAAATCGTACCAGCTGCAAATTCCTTCGTTGCTGAAGTTGTAAACGCCGTAAATGGGCTTATTTGAAGTGACGATCGAAACTAAAGCTCGGGCGAAGTCGACGGCGTAAGTAGGCGTTCCGATCTGGTCATTCACTACGTTCACCTCATCGCGTTCCGAAGCCAGTCGCAACATCGTCTTCATGAAATTGTGCCCAAATTCGGAATAGACCCACGAAGTCCTGACGATGAAATAACGCGAAGTGATCTTCTGGATCTCGAGTTCGCCGTCGCGCTTGGTGCGTCCGTAAACGCCTTGCGGATCGGTCGGAAGTTCTTCGGTGTAAGGCTTATCAGAATTCCCATCGAAAACGAAATCGGTGGAAACATGGATCAGAACGCAATTCTTTTCGAGACAAATAGT
>JBCNQO010000461.1:0-2780 GCA_039592825.1 Flavobacterium sp. | reverse complement strand
CCTGCTGTTCGTCCACAACACCCTGGTCGGCCTCAACCTGCGCGACAAGATCAAGGTCGGCGCCAGCGGCAAGATCGTCAGCGCCTTCGATATCGCCAGCGTCCTGGCCACCGGCGCGGCGTCGAGGTTCGCTCCTACCCTAACTTGTGGCAAGTTCCAGGCTTCTTCTGCCCATTTGGTGTCGAATGTCTGAAAAGTTGCGTTGAGTCCGAGGGAAACGTTTTTCGAGAAGTCGGCAATGATCTCACCGTAACCGCCAATCGTTTTCACGTCGTCGTAAACAATCCCAAACGAGTTTCCGTATTCGTAACCACCCAAATCTGGGTTTCCGTCGGCGCCCGGCAATCTGTTGAGCAAGAACATCGCTTTGTCTTTTTCGCTTTTGAAGAAACCGCGCACGTTGTAGCTGATGCTGTTGGCCAATTTCCCTTTCAATCCGCCGTAAAACTCAAATTGGCGATCGGTTGGCGCAATGGCCAGAGTTGGAGAAACGAACGGGTTCACGTTGGTGAAATCGCGGTAGGAATTTTGGTCGAGTCCGCCTTCTGCGCCCAAATAAAGCACCATAAGATCGCCTACGACCTTGAACGTCGCAGTCACTTCCGGATAGACGAAAAGCTTGTTGTCGCTGTTTTCGGTATCGAGGCTGTAAAACGCCGCCGCACCAATGTTGATCGTCCAATCATCGCGATTCACGACAAAACTTGGATGGATTCCAAAGTTCGCAAAACCGTATTTCAAAGCCGGATCGGTCGCGCCACCAAAATACATCTTCTTGAATTCGCCGCCGACGTAATCGACTATAATGTCTGTCTTGATCGAGGTTTCGGCAATGTCGAAATCAAATTGTGGCTTGAACACAAAGCGGTTTTCGGCCGAATCGTATGCATCCCAGAAACGATTGTATTTCAAAGTCGCTCCTTTAAAGAAGCTTTCGGTCACTTCAAGACGTCCACCCACGTAAGCGTTGTGGTAGGTTTGCTGCGGATCGATCGTATTGAAAAGGCTAGTGTCGAAAAACGGTTCGTCCACGTACATGCCGTACCAATTGTAGATCTGGTGCTGATAACCCGCGTCAATGTTGAACGAAAGGTTGTCGATGTTGCTTCCGTAGGTCAAATCGAGAGCCGTGTTCGAGAACTTGTCGTCGAGAACCGCTTCCTTGATGCCGCCGCGAGATGAGAAATGACGAAACGATCCGCCTACGAATCCGTTGTCGCCCACTTCCTGAACCACGAACAATTCGCCTATCAGATTCAAATAATTGCCAACGCCCAAAGTCGCGTAATTCTGGAACAATCTCGGGCGAGGCGTTTTGTCTACCGCGGCCGCGCGCCCTTTGGAAGGCGTAAAAGTCGAAGCTACCGGAAAAGAGAAAATGTTGTATTTGATGATCTCTTTTTTTGTGGTCACGGAATCTTCTAACTGAGGTGTTTCCTTGACCTTGAAAGCGTCGGAAATCGTTGGCGTGTAAGGCTTCACGACGTTTACGACCTCGGTTCCTATGTCTTCGTTTTTCTTTTGGGCGAATACCGTCGAGGCGGTTCCGAGGCAAAGCAGTACGAGTATATTCTGGATTTTGGATTTCATTTATTTTCAGATTTTGACAGATATTTCCGTCTCATTTCTAATCTTTTGTATTAGTTCCGACTGCGTGAAATTATTCCGTAATGGACGAATTTGTTTGTGATTCGGATGCCTTGATCTTTGCCAACTCGGTTTTCGCTTCCTCGACTACTTCCGGATAAGCCGTAAAGTTCTTGATTACGCTTTCGAGAATGTACGTAGCCTGGAAACTGTCCTTGAGTCCGTAGAAGTTCTTGGCCATGACAAGCAAGCCTTTTGCCCCGAAGAATTTGTATCCGGAATAATCCTTGGCCAACTTTTGCACGACCGTGTTCGATGCCTCGAATTTTCCGTCTTTGTTCTTGAAATAGGCGTCGTAATACAACGCTTCTGCCGCCAATTCGCCTTTTGCAATGGTCTGCAATTTGGCATAAGCCGTTCTGGCCTTGGCTTCGTCACCCGAATTCCAGGCCGAGCGCGCCACGATGATCTGCGCATCAGACTTGACTTTGTCGTCCATTTTCGGATTCGCCAACACCTTTTCGGCATAAACCACGGCGTTCGGATAATCTTTTTCTTCGTAGTACGTCTTCATAAGATTCGCCTGTGCAAAAGTCACGTTCTGCGGGAATTCGGCTTCGGTTTCCAATCTTTTCAGCACCGCAACAGTCTTGGACGCGTCTTTTTTCTTGAGATAGATTTCGGCCAATCGCGCCAAAGATTGTTCGGTAAACTCGCTTCTCGGTTTGGCCACGACAGCTTCGTAAGCCGATGCCGCGTTGTCCATAAGTCCATCCTTATAATAAAGTTGGGCAAGGTAGAAATTCGCCTTGAGCGCGTTCGGACCTTGAGGGAATTTGGCTACATAGCCCGAGAATCCCGAAATCGCAGCTTTGGTATTATTCTGCTGATATTGCTTTTCGGCCGCTTCGTAAGTGTCTTTTTCGAGTTCGGCGTCGGTGATTTCCACGAAGCCCAAAGTTCTTACCCAAGTCGCGTATTCGTCAACTTTTCCGTTGTCTACGTAAATGATTCTGGCCGTTGCCACCGCTTCTTTGGCTTCTGGCGTATTCGGTAATTCGGACGCGATCGTCTTGAATTTCGCCAAAGCCAAGGCGTCGTTTTCGGCATTGTAGTAGTTCAAACCTTGGCGCAATAACGCTTTTGGCGCGTACGAACTGTTCTTGTATTCGGCCACGAGGTTGTCGTAGGTT
>JBCNQO010000460.1:0-2781 GCA_039592825.1 Flavobacterium sp. | reverse complement strand
TAATTGATAATTGGCAATGGATAATCAATAATTTTTTTAGAAGCTGTTCCGGCTGTCCGCTTTTAGCTTTTAAAAACAAAAGCGGTTTTGCAAACGGCAAAAACGAGCTTCTTGGGTCGCTGTTTTTGCCGGGCAAAACCTGCTTTTCTTTATTAAAAGGCTAACCACTTCCATCCGGGCTAGGGTTTTCGGGTTTGGGGAATTTTTGGGGACATGGTTGGTTTCTTTTTTTCATGGCCTGTCGGCCCCACCCATCGCGAAGATATGGGGCAAAATCGAATGTCGATTACAGATTTTCTGTAGAAATTGTTAAATGATGTGAGGGTTTAGGTGATTCACTTTTAACAATTTTTACAGGTTTTCTGTAATGGCTTCGTTCCCGAACGGCGTAAATTTATCTTGGGTGGGTCGGAACGACACGCGAAGCGAAAACTCGAAAAGAACCGAAAGGCGTCTGCCCGAAAACCCAAAAAAACTCACCCCAACCTTTAACAATTTTTACAGCTTTTCTGTAAGCAAGCTCCCGAAACCGGCCTTAACTTCGAAGCGTGGGAGGGGAGCGAAGCTCCGTCAAAAAAAAAAACGTCCGGCAAAAACCAGACGTCCATACTATAAAAAGGTCATAACCTCACTTCTTGTCCTGAAACAAAAATTTCGAGATCAAACTATTCAGGTCTTCCAGGAATCTTTCGTCCAAATCGGTAAAAGCGTCCAAAACCTCAGAGTCAATATCAATCTGACCAATGTTCTTGCCGTTCACGAAAAGCGGCACGACAATCTCAGATTTCACGGTAAGTGAACAAGCGATATAATTGTCCTGAGCCATAACATCGGGCACCACGAAATTCTCGTTCGAAACTGCGACCTGTCCGCAAATGCCTTTTCCAAATGGAATCACGGTGTGGTCGGTAGGCTCACCGGCATACGGTCCTAACAGCAATTCAGGTTTGTCGCCGTTGTGGAAGTAAAATCCGACCCAGTCGTAATAATCGATATTGTCTCTCAAAAGATGGCAAATCTTTAGCAATTTGTCGTCTCTCAAGGCGTTATCGTTTTTGAGTATGTCAATTGCCTTCTGGCGCAATTCTTCAAATGTCATGGTGTCGATTTTTCTACAAAATTAAAGCTTCGGCACCACTTGAATTATATAAATTTGTTAAAAAAAAGATTTGGAAATCTTCCGGCAGTATCGCCCATTCTTCATTTTCCTTCTCAAGTTTTTCGCGGTCTATGTCGCCTTGACGCTCGTTTACCAAACCTACCTGAACCAATTCAACAGCGCGGCCTTCGAGGTGGACGGTTTCACGAGATTCGTCTCGCGCCAAACCAAATGGTTCACCGAATTTTTCGGGTACGAAACGCTAATTGAGCCACATCCGCTTCAGCCGTCGATAATGCTAACTCTCAACGGGCATTACGTGGCTAGAGTCGTAGAAGGTTGCAATGCACTGAGTGTGATCATCCTATTCATCTCGTTCGTAGTCGCTTTTACAGGAAGTCTCAAAAATACACTGCTGTTCATAATCGGCGGAAGCGTATTGATCCACTTCCTGAACGTAGCCAGAATCGGGCTTTTGGCGATGGCGCTCACGAAATATCCGCAGTACGAACACGTGCTTCACGGCGTCATTTTTCCGGCTGTCATTTACGGGATCGTGTTCCTGCTTTGGGTAATCTGGGTAAACAAATTCTCTGTCCATGGATCCAAAAAAGATTGATCTGGTCCAGAAAGTCGCGACCGTGGCCGTTCTGGTCATTTTGTTGCTCGTGATAAGAGGTTTTGAAGACAGGCTTTTCTACGATCCTTTTCTTGAGTATTTCAGGAACGATTACCTTGTCGGACCTTTGCCAAAGTACGATTCAAGTGAATTGCTTTTCGGATTGTCTGCCCGATATTTCCTAAACACCATCATTTCCATCGGAATCATTTACGTGTTATTTACCGATTCAAAATTGGTCAAATTCACGGCTATTTTGTACCTGATTTTCTACATAATCCTAGTTTCCGGATTTTTTGCATTACTCGAATTCCAGAGCCAAAATCATTTCCTGATTTTCTACGCGAGACGCTTTTTGATCCAGCCACTTTTTTTGCTTTTGTTCGTTCCGGCGTTCTTTTACCAAAAGCGGATGACCAAAAAATAAGTTTTCGTTAAGAAGCGAATTCGCTGTTTTGCTTACTTTTGCCACATGGGAATCAAAAAACCGCTTGGCTTTCTGCTCGCTTTCCTCATGTTGGCTTCCAACTTAGGGTTGGCTTTCAGCGTGCATTATTGCGGTGACGAGATCGCGTCGGTCAAGCCGATTTTCCTCACTCAGGAAAAAGGTTGTTGCGGCAAGAAAGAATCCAAACCAATGGGTTGCTGCAAGACCAAGATCGTAAAGTCCGATAAGGAACACGAGACGGTCGTAAAAACGTTCTCGTTCGCTTTCGACGCGCCATTCGTGCCATCGCAAGTTGTCGAGATCCCATTCCAGAACACTACTACCTTTGTAGAAAAGCCGGCCGCTTCGTACTACTGCGATGCCAACGGTCCGCCACTTTTCAAACTTTATCGCCAACTTATCTTTTACGCCTGATTTTCTGTTCGATCCCGGATTAATCCAAATTTGAACATTAAATCACTTTTATGCGTTTATACCTAACGGCTTTGCTGTCGCTGGTCGCATTTTTCGGTTTTGCACAAGATACGCTGCAAACCATAAGCATCCAGTCGAACTCGCGAAGCATCAAAAAATCGCTTACGGTCACGGCCAACACTCAGGTCATGACAAGCAAAG
>JBCNQO010000046.1:0-7825 GCA_039592825.1 Flavobacterium sp. | reverse complement strand
GACCGCGATGTTGTACAGGAATCTCGACGGGAATGCCGTTACCAAAGGCGTCAGCGCGAACATAGACGTGATTACAGGATTCGGCGTTAAGGCCATGATTGGCGCAACTTTCATGGACGTTTCGAGAACAGAAAACGGCGTAAAAGAACGTCAGATCCTCACCGAAAGATTCTCGGGAACCTGGACAATTTCGTACGCAATGCCAAAGCTGTTTCTCTCGATCGATTACTCTGGCAATTTTTACGGCCCGATGCGGCTTCCGCTTGCCGGTGAACTCGATCCGCGCCCTTCGCATTCGCCAACCTGGAGCATTCAGAACATCCAATTTACGTTCACGAAATTCCGCGATCTCGAGATTTATTTCGGAGTCAAGAATTTGCTCGATTGGACGCCCGCCAAAAGTTCGCCTTTCCTGATCGCGCGTTCCAACGATCCTTTCGACCAGAATGTGCAATACGATTCCAGCGGAAATGTCGTGCCAACGCCCGATAATCCTTATGGTCTTACATTCGACACAGGTTATGTTTACGGTCCGAACCAAGGCATAAGAACGTTTGGTGGCATTCGCTACACGTTCAGGTAATAGTCCAAAACTATCGGGTCAATCAGTTTTTACGATTGGCGTTTTTGGGATTTCAAAAACCATTTATACGTATCTTTGCAACCTAACTCAAGCACATTAAATATGTACCCAGAAGATTTGGTAAAACCGATGCGCGAAGAGCTCGTCTCTGCCGGTTTCCAGGAATTATATACAGCCGATGCAGTGGAATCGGCACTTTCGCAGCCAGGAACGACTTTGGTTGTAGTGAATTCGGTTTGCGGATGCGCGGCCAGAAATGCACGTCCGGGAGCAAAAATGAGCCTTGCCGGCGACAAGAAACCAGACCATTTGGTGACCGTTTTCGCCGGAATGGAACGCGATGCAGTAGATGCAGCCCGCGAAAAAATGTTCCCTTTCCCGCCATCATCGCCAAGTATGGCTTTGTTCAAAGACGGTGAATTGGTACACATGCTCGAACGCCACCACATCGAGGGTCGTCCGGCCGAGTTGATCGCCGACAACCTCAAGGATGCGTACGACGAATTTTGTTGATTATCCGTTACAAAAGTTGAAAGGTCGCCATTGGTGGCCTTTTTTATTGGGTCAAAGTTCCGGATGCAGGAAATTGTACTTGATGAAACGCAACAGTTTTCCGGTAGAAATCTGCTTTCCTTCCGACGCGTTTTTTCGACTGAAACTCGGCAGTGGCAACTCCATTTCTCGTGCTTTGCGGATGTAGTATTCCTCGCGGCTCGGGTGATATGGCGCCACGGCGTTGAAAACTTCTCCCCAGATCTTGTTCTCAATGATCTTAAGTATGATGCTCAGGCAATCCTCGCGATGGATCAGGTTTATAGGCGTGTCGGGATTCTCGACATTTTCCTTTCCCGACAGATATTTCACGGGATGCCGGTCTGGGCCGATGAGTCCGCCAAAGCGCAGGATCGTGGTATGGAAATTCGTGCTTATCTGAAGCGCGGTTTCGGCCTCGAGCAACTGTTTCCCGTTTTCGGTTATTGGTTTTGGAGTGATGTCTTCTGTGGCCAATCCGGTTTCTTCCCCGTAAACAGAAGTCGAACTTATGAAAAGCACGTGTTTTATCTTGGCATTCTCGATGTGCGGGATAAGCGTCCGGATCTTGTCCGAATAAGAGCCTTGAGCCGTTTTTGGCGGCACGTCGATTATAAGCGTAGACGAAGTTTCGAGAAATTTCTCGATATCGCCTTCAATCGAATCGGGTTCGAGTTTTACCAAAAAAGGTTCTATCCCCGAAAGTTCCAAAGTCTCCAGTTTACCTTCAGAAGTCGTAGATCCTTTTATGTGAAAGCCGTGTGCCGACAGGGTTTTTGCCAATGGCAAGCCTAGCCAGCCGCAGCCGAGAATACTGATGTTGTTTTTTGTTGCCAATTCGCTTCCTTCTTCGTTTTTCTTCCTTGATTCATAACGGGCTTGGCAGGCGTTTCGTATCTATTGCATCGGCGTTTGGGGCGAAACGGGCGATGGTTGGATTTCCTCGTCCATGTCTGGAATCGTGTCTCCTTGCGCCGATGGCAGCTGGAAATTTCTCCTAGACGGAACGGGAATTATGGTTTTTGGAGTTGGGGCAATTTTCTTTTTCACGCAAATCGCGTCGGTGAGCACGAACGGTTTGGGCATCATCCAATCGGCTCTTTTTTTCATGATGAACATCGGATTGGTCATCAAATCGAATGAAGATTCCAGAAGTTCCATATCGAGCACTTTCCCTTTCGGAATGCTGAACTGCAAGGTCAAAGGCTCGTTGTCGACTACGTAATAGCTCAACAATTTCTTGCCATTTCTGGGATAGGCCGATCCTTTCTGGCCCAAAAGTTCGGCTCCGTTGGCCTTGAGATTGTGGATCACGAGACCTTCATTGGCAAAAATATCGTATCGGTTCACCTTTCGGTTTGGCGTGATCTTGATGGTGAGATAGCGCTGGGTTCCGATGATGCTGTCGGTCAAAAAGTCAACATAAGGTTCGTCAATGTCGCGAAGCATCGCATCATAGGAGTAAGTGAAAGCCGAATTGTATTTCGAGAAAAGTGGCGTTTTGTTAAGCGGATCCGCGTTTTTCGGGTTTTCCGTCAGATACGTTTTGGTCCACTCGTCCAGGTGTTTGTCGTAAGTCGTCCAATAAGCTTTGTCGGTCGTGGCATCGTAAAAATACACGAGACTGTTGGGTTTTGCCTTTCCGGATTCAAAGTTGGAGTAAGAGTTCGCAGTGACGAAACATCCGATCGAAGCCACGATAAAAACCGCCGACCAAATCCCTTTTTTCGGGAAAGACGCGAATATCGGAAGCAGAAGTCCGAAGACCAGAATTGTGAGCACGGCGCTTCCGAACAAGATTTTGAGTCCGAGACCGATCGGAAACATCGCGATAAAAGGCACGTAAACGAAAAATGCCGGAATGGCGAAAATGGCGTTCAAGACATCGCTCGTGCGTTGGGTCGCGATGTAGAAAGCGAACATCAGAAGCGCGAAGAAAACGGGAATGATGAAGAATCCGGCACCAGGCAAAAAGGCCATGAGTCCGAGATTTATCAGCAGCCAGACCAACAATGGCGCTACGGTGTAATTCCCTACGGAAGTTTCATTGCCGGTTCTCACGTACCACAAAAATCCGACGCCTAAGCTCAAAAGCACGAATGCCAGAATGTACCAATGGCCGTTGTAAGTGAAACCTTGCAGGATTTCGGTGTATTCCGGATAGATCGCTAAAATCGTGCGCCATCCGAAAAATCCTAGAATTCCCGCAGTGATTAAAGCTCCGAAGAAAAGCACGAAGCCTCTTCCCATCTCCGAAGGTTGCAGCAATCGCTTGCCCATCCCAACGAAAACCAATAATAGGAATAGCAGGAAAGCCGCCGTTAGCAAAGCGAAATTCCACGAAAACGGGTAATGGAAAAACCCGATTGGCGTGTTGTAGTAAACCTGATCGTCGTCGGAATCGAGCGTGGAAAGGTTGGTATTCGCGAAATGATTCAACAGCGGAACGAGGTAAGAACCTTGATGTTCAATGGTCTCGACGGCCAAATGCGAGATGTCGTCCTGAGCCGTGTGATAGTTGTAATGCCCGTCGATAAAGGCGAAATTGAAGCCCTGGATTTTTCCCTGTTCGCGAAAAACGGTCAAGTCTGTGTCGTTGGGCAACATCTTGTAAATGCTGTACATGAGCGAATTCGACACCGGATAAGAAGTTCCGGCTTCGTCAAAACCTTCTACCATGGCCGAATTCCCGTTGTTGACTTCCATGAGCATGTAGCCAGGACCTTCGCTGCCGCGTGCCTCGAAGTTGAGCGCCAACCCAATCTGTTTGGCCCATTTGCTCTGGGTTACGAAAAGCGCCGCCCCGTTCAGACCGAGTTCTTCGGCGTCGGTGAAAACGATGAAAATGTCGTTTTGGTGAGCGGTTTTGTTGTGTAGATAGGCTCGAACACTTTCCATGATCACGGCAACTCCAGATGCATCGTCTCCGGCTCCATGCGAGTAGGAGTGAGGCGCGCTGTCGTAATGAGAAAGCAACAACAACGCTTTTCCGTTTGTGGTGCCTTTGATCCGAGCCACGATATTGCGAGATTTCACGAGATTTCCCCAATCGGTAAGCGTCGTGCCTTCCTGTATTTCGGTGTCCAGACCTAGTTGTTGCAACTCTTTGACGAGATAGCTTTCGACGTTTTTATGGTTGTCCGATCCTACGTAATGTGGTTCCCGAGACATTTCCGTGACGATTTCCAGCGCGCGTTTGGTCGAGAATTCCGACAGTGGCGCGACATCGCTCGAGACGTGTCTTGGCATCAGGTCAAAGTACATCCAACACAAAATCCCGAAAAGGAAAAGTGTCGAAAGCAATGAGGCGTAGGCTTTTTTCATGGTGGCGTTGTCGTTGTTTGCTCGGCTTTACTCCAGTTTCTTTACCAACATGAAGGCGTCATCGGATAGATTGTGATAGCCTTGGTCGTACAGGAAATAGAAGGTTTTGCCTTTTTTCGTCGTTCGCACACTGGTGAAATGCTCAAAATCGAAGCCTTTGTTCACGAGTTCAATTCTGGACGCCGTGCTCTCTCCACGGGTATTCAGTTCTTTCAGTATGCGGTAGTTGCGACGCAGCAACCGGTTTATGTTTCGCATGAAACCGTTGCTGTCTTTATTTATTTTGTTGTTGTGAACGTTGCGGCAGCCGTCGCTGCAGAATCTTTTGTCTTGTCGGCCAGCGATATTCCGGCCACATTCTGAACATGTTTTCATAAGGCGTGTAATTTTTGGTTGTATGGATTCGATGTGATAACAAGTCGTAAACTGTAATACAATTCCTTGTGATTCAAGGCTAATACTAGGCTTCCGACCTTTCAAATATAAGAATTTCTGTTTTTGTTATCCGACAGTAAACGTTTACAAACGTTTATAAACGACAGTAAACGTTTAAATACCGACTAATTCAAAACCAATTTTTCACATTTGCCGAATCGAATTGCGGAAAGGCTCCGCAGCAAAACCATTTAAATTTTTACACGCCATGAATTCATTGAGAAACAAAGTGCAGCTTATCGGACATGTAGGACAAGATCCGGAAATCAAGAACTTCGAGAACGATCGCAAGAAAGCCAATCTAAGTGTCGCAACTACTGAAGTCTACCGAAACGAGAAAGGAGACAAAGTGGAAGAAACCCAATGGCATCGCGTCATCGCTTGGGGAAAGACAGCCGAAATCATCGAGAAATATGTAGGTAAAGGCAAGGAAATCGCCGTAGAAGGCAAGCTTGTTCACCGTAATTATGACGACAAGAACGGAGAGAAGAAGTACATCACCGAAATTGTTGTTGACGAGCTTATGCTTTTGGGTGGAAAATGATCAATTACCGAAAGTAGCGTCTTCGGGAGTGTTTTCCTGGAATTTTCTGAGCACCACGGTTTTTGTCCGTGAGTCGTAATAAGCCAGGATTTGAGCGCCGTCAAGTGGGACGAGATGATAGTTAGCAATCCAGTCGTTCTGACCCAAAAATGTAGACAGGAAGTCGAAGGCTATTGCGTTCTGTTCTGTTTTCAGATGCTCGAAATTCGGATTCAAAAGCGACTCGAAATAAACGGTCTGCGGAATTCTCGAGTCGTAGAAAGAATCCGGGTCGATACCGCCGTTGCCCATCATTGCCACGCCTACACCGAGCGATCCCAGAATGATGCCGCCGGTTCCAGGAATTTCCCTTACGCCGCCACAATTGAGTAAAATCCCTTGTGGTGTGGCGTAGGCGGAAACCGCGGGAAGCGATCCGTCAAGTCGCGACAGGAATTTTTTGGTGGTAGCAACCTCGAAAGGTTTTCGGTTGCCGTTTTGTACGAGCAGTGGAGAATTTTTGAAGTCTATCGCTTGGTCGATATCTGTTCTGTATTGTTTCAGGATCGTTTTGTCCTGCGAAAGTTTTTTGGCTTCAACGACAAGCTCTTTGGAAGACGATCGGAATTGGATCAGCAAGGAATCAAGCAGGAACGAATTGGCTTTGCTCGCATCGTTTTTGGTGAGTTCAGGTTGCGGAAATCTCATCTCAGCTATCGAGAAATCTGTAGTCGAGATCTTAAAGATTTGCGTGAAAGTGGCCGATAGGTCAAGCGTCAACAGGATTTGTCCCTTAGAGTAAAAGACTTTGGTTGGCGAAGCCGTTTGTGTCAATGAGGGAAAGCTATGCGGATCGATTATCTGCAAAGGAGATTGCTCGAAGAGTTTGAACAGCTTTAGTTTTTTGTCCGATCTGTCGTTGACCTCAAAGCTTGAAAAATCAAGAATGTGCTCTTCCGGACTGCCGTTGTTGAAGACACGTATCTTGAGTTTCTGTTCTTCGTCGAAAACGGTGAGCATATAAAAATTCCCGTCGTTAGAGAAACTGCCCAAAAACGTTTCCTTTTCGAAAGAGAACGAGAAGCTGTTTTTTGAAGTTTGCCTGGTTTGAAAGTCAAAGCCGGTTACCCAAAGTTTGTCTTTGGTAGGCGATTGCCAATAGGAGAAGACATTTCCCGAGGCGTCGAAACTCGATCCGGCGAGAAAAACGTCCGAATCGGGAACGTTCATTGAAAGACTGTCACGGAAAAAAAGGGCGCTGTTGTATTTAAGGCAGTAAACCTTGCTCTTGTCTGAGGCGAAAGTGTAAAAAGTGCCGTCTGGAGATGGAGAAGCGAAAACCTGTCTTTTGTCGAAAGGTTTTTTGAGCTCGAGTTTCAAAGACGAAACCAAGGTCTGGCCCTGACCGATTCCGAAACAAAAAAGCAATAAGATTAATAGGTATCGTTTCATATCCAAAGAAAAACCCTCCAAAACGGAGGGTCATTTTTTATGGGCAAGACGCTTTTCGATCAAATCGAACATTGGGCAACGGCCACAGCGTTTGTCCTCACTTTTTTTGTATTTCTCGCAGCAACTCGATTTACAGTTGTCGGCAATCTTAAGCTTCTTCAGGATTTTTTTGTACTCCTTTTTCTGCTTGTCCTTCTCTTTTTCCTTCTTGCCCAAAATGCAAATCTTTGTCCAAAGATATGCTGTTTTGAATCAATCCAAATAAACTTTAACTATTTGGCATTGTAGTTCAAAGCGTTCAGTACGGGAATCTGCTGGATGTCGCGATCGAAAAGGTAAAGTCCGCCTCTGTCGTCGCCGATCATGTTGATTTTGTCGAGAATCGTTTTGGCTTGAGCTTCTTCCTCGATCTGTTCAGCGACATACCATTGCAGAAAATTGTGCGTGGCATAATCCTTCTCGGTCAAAGTTTCGTGAACCAGGTTGTTGATCGATTCCGAAACGAAAACCTCGTGTTTGTACAATTCCTCGAACATTTCCTGGAAATTGGTGAATGTCGTTTTCGGAGCTTTGAGTTCGGTCACTTGTGCGTGTCCGCCTCTTTCGTTCACGTAACGCACGAGTTTCAGCATGTGCGTGCGTTCCTCGTCCGATTGTGTGTACATGAACTGCGCGATTCCGTCTAGCCCGTGGGTGTCGGCCCAACAAGCCATCGACAAATAGATTTGTGACGACTCGGCCTCGATTCTGATCTGTTGGTTGAGCAAACGCTCGATATCTTTCGTAAGCATGATTTCTATGTTTTTACGTAAAGTTACGAAAAGCCTTGCTAAATGGGAAGTTTCGGGCCTTATACATCCGACCTGAACTGCAAGCGGTCCTGATACCAGATACGGAACATTCGCCAGTCGGCATAGGCGTCAAAGGCCTCACGGTCTTCGGCTGACAAAAGCGGCATGTCATCAACCGCCACCACC
>JBCNQO010000459.1:0-2789 GCA_039592825.1 Flavobacterium sp. | reverse complement strand
CAAAAAAGAAAAAGGTTTGCGCAATTGGCTGCGCAACAAAGTAGGCGAAGAACCCGTGCTTTTCCATCAGGTCGATCTCGATTACAACGCCGAGGTTTTACAGAGTTACGCCCAGAACAAAGGTTATTTCATGGCAACCGTTTCAGCAGATTCCACGCGTCGCGGCAAGAAAGCCAAAGCCAGATACACGATTACGCCCGGTCCGAGATATACGATCAAAAGCGTGACTTTTCCGCCAGATTCAACCGAATCCGATCTTGACAGCACGATTGCACGCACCCAAAGACGCAGTTTGCTAAAAGTGGGAGACGGTTTCGACCTCGACGTGGTAAAAGACGAACGCGACCGCATCGACGCGCGTTTAAAGAACAAAGGCTACTTCTTTTTTAGTCCGGATTTTCTGAAAGTCCAGATCGACAGCACGATTGGCGAACACAAAGTCGACCTTTTCGTAAAGGTGAAGGACGAAACACCGGCCGCGGCCAAAAAGGTTTACAAGATCAACGATATTTTCATCTATCCGAGTTATACCGTGAGACGCGACACTGTCGGCATCGATTCTACAGACGTGACGTATTACAACGATTTTACGATCATCGACAAACAAAACCTGTTCAAACCGCGCATTTTCGACCGCACGATGTACTTCAAGACGGGCGACGTCTACAGCCGAACCAATCACAACTTAACGTTGAGCCGACTCACGAACCTGGGCGTTTTCAAGTTCGTCAAGAACGATTTCAAGGTCGTGGACGACGAAGATGGCGACAAACTCGACGCATTCTACTACCTCACGCCACTCAAGAAAAAGTCAATCCGAGTCGAGGTTCTGGGCAAGACGAATTCTGCCAACTACACGGGAACCGAACTCAACGTGAACTGGTCGAACCGCAACACTTTCAAAGGAGCCGAATTGCTTCAGATCACTGCTTTTGGAGGCCTCGAGGTTCAGGTTTCGGGACAGAACAAAGGTTTCAACGTATACCGTGTTGGTGGAGAAGCGAATCTCGTTTGGCCGCGTTTTATCGCACCTTTCAAGTTCGACACGCCAAGCGGATTCATGCCAAGAACGAAAGCCACTTTGGGCTACGAATACCAGATGCGCCAGCAGTTATACTCGCTCAATTCGTTCAAAGGTTCTTTCGGATATCTGTGGAAAGACAATCCAAGACGTGACCATGAACTTAAAGTAACCGAAATAACCTACGTGAATCCCGGCAACGTCACGCCTTTATACCGGGAAAGAATCGAAGCCGACAACACCGGAACGCTCGAGAAAGTGATCGAGAAACAGCTCATTTTCGGGCCGTCTTACAGCTACACTTACACCAATACGATGCGTCAGCGCCTCAAACACCAGATCTACTTCAAGGGAATGATTGACGTGGCCGGAACGATTGCCGGAATCGCCACGGGTGCAAACGTACAGAAAGGCGATACCACGAAAGTCTTTGGCGTACCTTTCAGCCAATACGTAAAAGTCGAAGCCGATTTTCGCCATTACTGGAAGTTCAGCGAAAACACCCAACTCGCCAGCAGGATTTTTGGCGGTTACGGACACGCATACGGCAACTCGACCTCGCTTCCTTTCATCAAACAATTCTTTATTGGCGGAACCAACAGCATTCGTGCTTTCCGCGCCAGGTCACTCGGTCCGGGAACTTACAGACAAGACACAGACGTGAACGACTTTCTTCCAGACCAATCGGGCGATATCAAAATCGAACTCAACACCGAATTGCGTCAAAAACTGTTCAGCATCGTGCACGGAGCGGTTTTCGTAGACGCGGGAAATATCTGGCTACGAAATAATGGCACGAGCGAAGATCCGCTTCCGGGTGCGAAATTCACGAGCAAATTCCTAAGTGAAATGGCCGTGGGAACCGGATTGGGATTGCGTTTCGACCTATCGTTTTTGATATTGAGAACCGATTTGGCTTTCCCATTAAGAAAACCGTGGCTGCCCGAAAACGAGCGCTGGGTAATCGACCAGATCCAATTCGGGAACGCGGGTTGGAGAAAGGAAAACCTGGTTTTCAACCTCGCTATCGGTTATCCTTTCTAAAGCATCAATGCGAAACGAATTTGAGTCCTACGATCGATGCCACCAAAGTCGTCAGGAAAAAAATACGCCAGAACGTGGCCGGTTCCTTGAACACAAAAACGCCCACGATCACTGTCCCGACCGCGCCGATTCCCGTCCAAACCGCGTAAGCTGTTCCAATTGGAAGCGTTTCGGTGGCTTTCATGAGTAGCAACATACTAATGGTAAGTGCGACCAGAAATCCGGTGTACCACAAATACATTTCGGTGCCAGAAGTCGTTTTTGCTTTTCCGAGACAAGAGGCGAAACCGACCTCGAAAAGGCCGGCGATGATAAGAATGATCCAGTTCATGCTGAAAATTTTGGGCAAAAGTCCGCATTTCATCATTACCGCAATTTTACAAATGATAAAAAATCACCGAATCTCGGCGCGAATCCGGCTCAAACTCACCTGAGTGATTCCCAGATAAGACGCGATGTGCCCCAAAGGCACGCGTTTGATGAGTTCCGGCTCATTCGTCAAAAGTTCCAGATAGCGTTCGGTTGCGGTTCGAACCTGGTGCGAAATAAGTCTTTCCTCGGTTTTCACGAGTTCGCGTTCGGCAAACTTTCTTCCCCAATTCGCGATGTGTATGTCCGATTCAAAAAGTTCCAGAAGCGCGCCTGACTTGATTCCGTAAAGCTCGCAATCTTCCAGAAGTTCTATGTCTTCGTAGCCTTTTTCGCCCAAAACGTAACTTTTCAT
>JBCNQO010000458.1:0-2792 GCA_039592825.1 Flavobacterium sp. | reverse complement strand
GCCATCATTGGTACCGAAAGACACGATTCACGTCGCGTTGACCGTCAGCTTAGAGGACGTTCTGGTCGTCAGGGAGATCCGGGAAGTTCACAGTTCTATGTGTCTTTGGAAGACAACCTGATGCGTTTGTTCGGATCGGAAAGAGTCGCCAAGATCATGGACAGAATGGGCTTGAAGGAAGGCGAAGTCATCCAGCATTCGATGATGACCAAATCTATCGAAAGAGCGCAGAAGAAAGTCGAGGAGAACAACTTCGGTATCCGTAAGCGTTTGCTTGAATATGACGACGTAATGAACGCTCAACGTGAGGTCGTTTACAAGAGAAGAAAGCACGCTTTGCACGGGGAACGCCTTAAACTGGACATCGCCAACATGATGTACGACACGGCGGAACTCATCGCAACCCAAAACAAACAGACGAAAGACTTCAAGAACTTCGAGTTCGAGTTGATCAGATATTTCTCTATCACTTCTCCGGTTTCGGAAACTGAATTCGAAAGAGCTTCGGAACTGGAATTGGCAGGAAAAGTCTACAAAGCCGCTTTGGCTTACTACACAGAGAAAACCGAACGCAGTGCACGCGAGGCTTTCCCGATCATCAAAGGTGTTTTCGAGCAACCGAACAACATGTTCGAGCGTATTGTGGTGCCGTTTACCGATGGCGTGAAATCGCTTAACGTGGTCACGGACCTGAAGAAAGCTTACGACACAGAAGGCCGTTCGTTGATTTCCGATTTCGAGAAAAACATCACTTTGGCCATCGTGGACGAAGCTTGGAAAAAGCACTTGCGCAAGATGGACGAATTGAAGCAATCGGTTCAGTTGGCTGTTCACGAGCAGAAAGATCCACTTCTTATCTACAAATTCGAGGCTTTCAACTTGTTCAGCACGATGATCAACAACGTGAACAAAGAAGTGATCTCTTTCCTTTTCAAAGGCGATCTGCCACAACAGCAGCAGCCGCAAATCCAGGAAGCGCGCGAAGAGCAAAGACCTGTGGAAAACTACACGACTACGAAAGAAGACGCGTTGAACACAGACGAAATGGCTCAGGAAGCTCGCGAGGCAGGACAGACGCAACAACGTCAGGTAACCGAGACGATCGTTCGCGATATGCCGAAGATCAACAGAAACGACAACGTTACGATCAAGCACGTGCTGAGCGGCAAGACCGAGACGATGAAGTTCAAGAAAGCCGAAACCTTGATCGGTTCTGGCGAATGGGTTATCGTAAACGAGTAATATCCGAATAATAGAAAATCCCCGAAGGCCAATGTTTTCGGGGATTTTTTTATGTCCGACTTTTAAATATCCGTAAATTTATAAAAACCCGAAACGTGAAGAAGCTGCTGTTTTTTATCGTTTTTTTACTGACGTTTTCCAGCGGATTTTCCCAAACCGAAGAATCGCTGAAGTCGCGCGCCCAAATCCTGTTCAATGCCACGAACAAGCTCGATATGGTCGCGATCATGAAAATGACCTACAATCAGGCGTTCAAGGATTTTGACAAGGACGCGCTGGCCGAATCGATGAAACAGGCGTTCGACAACGAATACATGGCGATCACTTTCCGGAATCCTTCGCCCGTACCTTTCACGAATTCGCCTATAAGGACGATCGACGGAAAAAAGTTCAGCGTGATTAGATACAAAAATGCGATGACGCTCAAGCTCAAACAGCCTTTCGAGAGAACTGCGATTGACGCCATGACCGAAAGTCTGAAACAGTCCGGAAATTACGATTCGGTGGTTTATGACGAGAAGTCGAACAGTTTCAACATTGACGGAAAAGGCGTGATGATCGCCGTGAGCGACGCCACGACCAAAGGCGAATGGGAATTCGTGAATTACGAGAACAAAGAGATGTTCAACGCCATTTTCGGGGAAAAGATCAAAACCGAACTCGGCCTTTAATTTTACAGATGAGATTTTTGAAAACCATACTCCCGATTTTTCTATTGCTGACTTTCCTCGAAGTGTCGGCACAAGATGAAGCGCCGATATTGAAAGGTGCATCCGAAGTTTACGATGCGAATTACAATATGGATTTTGATCCTATAGCCGATTTGACTTATCCGAAAGTCGTTGAACAACTTGGCGGCAAACAGAAGTTTCTCGAGAAACTCGATTCGGATTATCAGAACGAGAAATTCCGCAAACGCTTGCAATTGACGGCTCCGGTTTTTCAGGTAGAACCGACCAAAACCATTGGAGAGCGAAAGTTCTGTGTGGTTATTTTCCGGAATCCGACGCGTTATTTTTACGAGCAGAAACTCAGCGAAGGCGAAATGAACAAGGAAGTCGAAAGCTGGAAGAAAATCGCGGGCACGAAAGAGGTTTTTCCAGAGCCGAACCGCAATAGCATCAACGTGAAACGCATCTCGAAAATCGTCGCTGTACGCGATGCATCCACAGCCAATCAATGGAAATTCTTCAACCTTGACGACGTGCAACAATTGGAAGTTTTCAACTCGATTTTCGCATCGGAAAAATCCCAACTCGGATTGTAATCGGAAACACCTTTTTGCTATTTTTATATACGAAACGACGTCTGACATCGTTAAAACCTTAACCTAAAAACGTTAATCATGTCAAAAGGAACCGACACCCGAAAGGAACAGAAGAAAGAACCTGGAAAGACCTTGAAAGAAAAAAGGCTCGAAAAGCAGGAAAAGAAAAAGAACAAGAAAGATTAAATGAAAAACCACGGCAACGACACCGTGGGTTCGGTGATGGCCATGCTGGCAGGCAAGACCAAGGTCTTCATCGTTTTGGGCGGCAACTTCCCCATGG
>JBCNQO010000457.1:0-2803 GCA_039592825.1 Flavobacterium sp. | reverse complement strand
GGTCTGTGTTTTGGAATCAACAATCTCGCTCAATCAGGAGTAGCAAAGCGATAAGCGAGACAGGATAGACCTTTTTTTCTGAAACCTACAAGGTTGAAAAAAACCTTGCAGGTTAAGTCGCGGGAATATTTCTAGATCTTGACAAACCGCTTCACACCAACTTTCCCATCGTCTGAAATCCTCACGAAATACAAGCCCGATTGTAGGCCCGAAACATCGAAATCCTGACGATTCGCCTTCAAAACAATTTGCCCGAACGCGTTCAAAACCTCAATTTTTATCTTATCGGATAAAACACCAGAAACCGAAACTTTGCCTTTGGACGGATTCGGATACAAAGCAAAAACGAGATTTTCAGACTTTTGCACGGCAAGATCGTTCAAAGCCGCGAGCGCCGACGCCATATCGGGAATTGGGCCAATATGACCTCCCGAACCTTGCGCAATCCCGGTATCGATCAAAAGCTGACGCAAAACCGTCGGAGACAGAAATTGACCCGTGAGATCGTGATAATGACTTTGTAAAACGATAGCACACGAAGCGACGATTGGCGTAGCCGAACTCGTTCCCGTAAAATTGCAGTAGCGTTGGTTGAAATCGCCTCCAATCTGCGAAAAAGTGCCGTAACCGGACGAACGCACATTGCTTCCCCATGCCTGAAGGTTCACGCGTTTGCCGTAAGTGCTGTAAGAAAACTTGTCGTGTTGCACATGCGCGGTTCCGGCGCCAACGATTATCGCGCCACTGTCGCCCCTTTCCATATAAGGAATGTAGTTGGCCGAATCGAGATTGGCGTTTCCGTTGCCTGCGGCCGATACGACGAGAATGCCCGAATTGGTCGCGGCCAACGTCAAATCCCAGATCGATTGCAGGTATTCGGCTGGCACGAATTGGTCGTTTACGCCATATTCCTGCATTTCCAGAATGATGACGTCGCCTTGAGCAGAAGTGTTGAGCGCATTCGAAACAGCCAAAGCCGGATTGTACCCGAAGCTTTGCGTCCATTCGGGGAATTGCACAATTTCTGAGACGCCGTGCGCCATTCCCGTAACACCGTATGCGCCATTATCGCCCGCGATTATTCCAAAAACCGCTGTTCCGTGTTCGGAATAATCTTCTGAAACACCCGCGGCCAAAGCAACATTGGGTTGCATAAAAACGTTCGGGTTGTCGGCGAATTCCTCGTGGTTTTTGTTGAAACCGTATTCCACGTCTCTTACGCGAATTCCCGCTCCCACAAGTCCTGAATTCCACGCGGCTTGCATGTTTACGCCCGGATTTACTTGGATGTAGGTTTGGTTGGCGAAGTAATTTGGCGTAGTTGGCGGAATGTCGGCTGGCGGCGGAACGGGTTTGTGCGACAAAAGTTCGCAATAACGTACATCGTTTCTCGACTCGAGCTTTTGGGCGAGTTGTATTAGAATTTCATTTGTCGGATTCTGGAGAATTACCTTATAGATGTTTTGGACGCGTTCCAGCGCTTTTCCCGAATCTGTGCTTTGTCGGGCGAGTTCTTTTTGTTTTTCGTCAGACGTCGGAAAGGCTTTCTCGAGCGAAAATCCGTATTGCGACTGAAGTTCGTTTACGTTGAAATTGGCATCCGCGAAAGCGACAATAAGCGAATGGTCGAAATTGGAATCGATAAGGCGAAATTGGCCTTTCCTGTTTTGGGCAAATGAAAAAGTGGTAAAAAACGCCAGGCAAATGAGTAGAATTCTGTTCATAATTAGCAGGTTATCCTCCAAATCTACAACATTATGTGAAAGCGCGAACCGAAATGGAGTGCGAAAGCTTACCTTTGCGCCATGGAAAATAACCTCAAGCGCCTCAACAAATTCATTGGCGAAACCGGACATTGCTCAAGACGTGAAGCCGACGCCATCATAGAAGCCGGACGCGTTACCGTTAACGGGAAACCTGCCGAATTGGGCATGAAAGTCTCGGCCGAAGACGAAATCCGCATTGACGGCAAACTCATTATCGAGAAAACCGGCGATTTCATTTACCTGGCGTTGAACAAACCGCCTGGAATCGAGTGCACGACGAATCAGGACGTGAAAGACAATATTGTCGATTACGTGAATCATCCGAGTCGTATTTTCCCTATCGGACGACTCGACAAAGCGTCTGAAGGCCTTATTTTCCTAACCGACGACGGAGAAATCGTGAACAAGATTTTGCGCGCGAGAAACAATCACGAAAAAGAATACGAAGTGGTCGTGGACAAACCCGTGACGCCTCGTTTCATAGAAAGAATGAGTAAGGGAATTCCTATTTTGGACACGGTGACGCGAGAGTGTTTCGTGGAAAAAACGGGCAAAGATTCTTTCCGCATCATTCTTACCCAAGGTTTGAACCGACAGATTCGTCGCATGTGCGAATATCTGGGTTACGAAGTCGTGAAATTGAAGCGTACGAGAATCATCAATATCACGCTCGATTTGCCGCTTGGCCGCCATCGCGAGCTTACCAAAGAGGAAATCGACCAACTGCAATTGCTTATCGAGCCTTCGAGCAAGACCGAAGAAGCGAGTTTTTCCAAATCTGACAACCAGTCGACGCGTCCCAGAAACTTTGAAAGACGTGATTTTACAAGAAATGATTCGGGAAGAGATTCCAGAAGTTCAGATCGTCCGAAACGCGATTTCAGACGTGATGATTCTGACAGAAATTCATCGGATAGACCAAAACGTGACTTTGAAAAACGTGATTTCAGACGAAATGATTCCGATAGAAATTCGTCCGACAGACCAAAACGCGACTTTGAAAAACGTGATTTCCGACGTGATGATTCCGATAGAAA
>JBCNQO010000456.1:0-2804 GCA_039592825.1 Flavobacterium sp. | reverse complement strand
GGCACTCAGGCACTCAGGCACTCAGGCACTCAGGCACTCAGGCACTCAGGCACTCAGCGAATCAACCCAAAACTACGCTTCACAAAAGCCGTCAATTCCTCGCCTTTAAGCAGGTTTTGAGACAATTTCGCCAAATCCAAAGCTTGTTTTACCAGATTTTCCTGAGCCGTTTGGTCTTGTGTGTTCAGGATTGTCGATGCCAGTTCCGAATTCGAGTTCACGACCAGGTTGTACATTTCCGGGAAGTTGCCCATTCCGAACATGCCGCCGCCGCCAGATTGGCTCATTTCTTTCATTCTACGCATGAATTCGGGTTGCGTGATGATGAATGGAGCCGCGTCGCTGTCGAGCGCTTCGAGTTGCACGGTATAAGTCGTGGACGGCACAAAACCTTGAACCGCCGTTTTCAGTTTTTCCTGTTCTTCGTCGGACAATTTCGAGATTGCTGTCTCATCTTTTTTGATCAGGTTGTCAATGTGGTCCGAATCGACTCTCACGAATGTCACGTTCTCGTTGTCGCCCTCGAGTTTCTGGATCAGGTGAGAAACGATCGGTGAATCGAGCAATAAAACTTCGTAACCTTTGGCCTTGGCCGCGTCGATGTACGAGTGCTGCGCGTCTTTGTTCTGGGCGTACAGCACGACGAGTTTTCCGTCTTTGTCGGTCTGTTTTTCTTTCAGATTTTCTTTGAGCTCCTCGAGAGTGTAGAATTTGTCGTCCACCGTCGGATACAAAACGAATGCGCCCGCTTTTTCGTAGAATTTGTCTTCGCTCAACATTCCGTATTCCAGAACAATCTTGATGTCGTTCCATTTTTGCTCGAAATCTTCGCGGTTTTCGTTGAACAAAGATTTGAGTTTGTCAGCGACTTTTCTCGTGATGTAGTTCGAGATTTTCTTCACGTTTCCGTCGGCTTGCAGATACGAGCGAGACACGTTCAAAGGAATGTCCGGCGAATCGATCACACCGCGCAACATCGTAAGGAATTCAGGAACGATGCCTTCTACATTATCGGTCACGAAAACCTGATTCTGGTACAATTGGATTTTGTCCTTCTGGATTTGCAGATCTTTCGAAAGCTTCGGAAAATAAAGGATTCCCGTCAAATTGAAAGGATGATCAACATTGAGATGAATGTTGAAAAGCGGCTCCTCGAACTGCATCGGATACAACTCGCGATAGAAACTTTGGTAATCCTCAGAAGTGAGTTCCGAAGGCTGTTTCGTCCACGCCGGATTCGGGTTGTTGATGATATTGTCAACTTCCACATCTTCCATTTTCTCGTCTTCGCCCACACCAAACGCTTTCTGCTCGGTCTTTGTCCCGAATTTGATCGGCACCGGCATGAACTTGTTGTATTTGGTAAGTAACTGTGAGATTTTGTGGTCTTCGAGGAATTCGAGGGAATCTTCGGCTACGTGAAGCACGATTTCGGTTCCTCTTTCGGTTTTGTCCGATGGAACGAGCGTAAACTCCGGACTTCCGTCACAAGTCCAATGCACAGCCGGCTCGTCTTTGAACGATTTGGTGATGATCTCGACTTTTTCGGCTACCATAAATGCAGAATAGAAACCAAGTCCGAAGTGCCCGATGATTCCGGTGTCTTTGGCCGAATCCTTGTACTTTTCGAGGAATTCTTCGGCACCCGAAAATGCGACCTGATTGATATATTTCTCGACTTCATCGGCGCTCATTCCGATACCTTGGTCAATGATCGAGATTTTCTTGTTTTCCTTGTCGATCTTGACTTCGATGACAGGATTTCCGTATTCGACTTTCGCTTCACCGATTGCCGTTAGGTGTTTGAGCTTCAAAGTCGCGTCTGTCGCGTTCGAGATAAGTTCTCGCAAGAAGATTTCGTGGTCGCTGTAAAGGAATTTCTTGATAAGCGGGAAAATGTTCTCTACCGATACGTTGATTTTTCCGGTTGTCATATATTTTTCGTTTTGATGGATTTTGTGTTCGGACGCCGATTTTTCAAAAAAAATACCATTATGGCATTGGCTGACAAATTGGCGTTCATTGTTAATCTTTATTTAAATGTCAGACGGAAATTTAACATAAATCGGCCGTGAGCCTTACCTTTATTCTACCAAAATAACCTAAATCTAAAAAAGCATCTAGAAATGAAACGATTACTCTTTATCTCACTTTTGGCGGTGTTTGCCATCGGATGCAAGTCCAAATCGGCCACCACGACCAAGCTCGACAGATCGTCTCAAACCGACATCAAAGGCAATTGGACGGTTTCGTCGGTTTCGTATCCGGGCCAAAATTACATCACCGTAAACTCGTTCGGAATCGCCGACTCGCAGTGTTTCGTGGGAAGCGCGTGGAAATTCGTCTCGAACAACAACAAAGGCACGATGGAACTTACCAAATCGGGTTGCCCGGCTTTCAGTTCGCCAATCACGTGGTTCGTGAACAAAGACGGACAATTTGTATTGAAAGTATTGAGCGCGGGCGAAAAAGCCAAAAAAGTGCGCGACGGCTATGTTTTAGGTCTGGCCAACCAATCTGAGACTTCTTTCCAATTGGTTGACAAAATAGACGTGGGCGGAAAATTGACCGACGTAATCTACCAATTCCAAAAAGTGAACTAACCAAAAAATCGAAGAAAATGAAAAAGCTGACTATCACAGCCATGGCAATCATCACGACCGTTTCCATGTCGGTTACGGGTTGCGAGGCCATACAGAATACGAACCAAACCCAAAGAGGCGTTGCCGTTGGAGCGGCCAGTGGAGCCGTAATTGGCGGCGTTCTCGGGAATAACGTAGGAAAAGGCGGACGTGGCGCACTTG
>JBCNQO010000455.1:0-2812 GCA_039592825.1 Flavobacterium sp. | reverse complement strand
AATTCTGACCCACCAAAGTCGCCGCTGCGCCGCTCAATCCCCAAGCCGGAAGCATAAAGAACATCATAAGGCGCAAAGACGTTTGGTAACCGGCCGAACCGACGTCTCCGCCAGTCGTTGCCACGAGGTTGGCGAGGAAAATCCAGCTGCAAGAGGCAATCACGAATTGTCCTACGGCCGGAGCCGCGATCTTTACGAGACTTTTGATTTGTGTCCAATCTGGCAGGAAATAGTGCAGGTGAGCCACGATCACGTTGCGTCCGTTGAACAAATGATAGAGTTGGTACACGACTCCAAGACTGCGCCCAATTGTGGTGGCGATTGCCGCTCCGGTCAAGCCGAATGCGGGAATCGGACCGAATCCATTAATTAGAATCGGACACAAAATGATGTTGGCAATGTTGGCGACCCAAAGACTTTTCATCGCGATGGCCGCGTTTCCGGCGCCTCGAAAAATTCCGTTGAAAAGGAAAAGACAAACGATTACCATCGTAGAAGCCATCATGATGCGCACGAAAGGTGTTCCGTAAAGCGCGGCTTGGGGCGAGGCGCCCATTGTCGTCAGGATGTCGGTGGCGAAAATGAATCCGAAAATCGAGATCACAAGATTTATGGCGAATGCGATAATTACTGCCTGAATGCCCGCTTTTGCCGCGGCTTCGGGATTTTTCTCGCCAATTCTCCGAGCCACGACTGCCGTTGCGGCCATACTGATTCCGATGGCCATCGAATACACGATCGTAAGCACAGATTCTGTCAAACCTACGGCCTGGATCGCGAAACTGCTGTGTTCCAAATGTCCTACGAAATAGAGGTCGACGAGCGCAAAAACAGATTCCATCGCCATCTCGAGCATCATCGGAATGGCCAACAAAATGACCGAAACCCTTATGCTTCCTTGCGTGAGATCGATGTGCTCGCCTTTGAGCGAACGTTTTACCAATGAAAAAAAGACAGCTAGTTTGTCTGAAATATTTTGTAACATGATGATTGTTGTAATGATAAGTGACCGATTCCTCAAAATGCAGGATCGGCAGAAAATGTAGCCTGAAAAGTTTGTGCTTTTTCGTTAGAAAGTGAGCACGGCCGAAACAATCATGGTTCTTGAAGTCATTGGGCAAATGTAAACCAAAAATGTTTCGGGATTTCAAGCGGTCGTTATTTTTAGTCGTTCCAAACGGGCTGAATGTCAGCTGGAACACAAATGTAAATCGGATACAATTCACCAAAGTCGGGCATTCGCGCTAATCGTCAGGGCCAAAAACGACAATCGGGATTTGTCAAATTTTTCCCAATCGCTTGCGCCAAAATGCAAATGCGACTACCTTTAGGAATTCACTAATCCAAACCGAACTTATCGTTATGAAAACTACTTTCTGGGAAATCGATCCGGCGCATTCCGAACTTCATTTCAAGATTAGACACCTCTTGATCTCTACCGTGACGGGCGCTTTTAGAATCTTCAAAGGCAATCTCGAAACCAACGATCAGGAGAATTTCGACAATGCCAAAATCGATTTGAACATCGATGTGTATTCGATAGATACGAACGAAACCGACCGAGATGAACACCTGAAATCTGCCGAATTCTTCGATGCCGACCAATTCCCCGAAATCAACTTCAAATCGACTTCGTTCAAGCACAAAAAAGGAGACGAATACGAGCTCGTTGGCGATTTGACTTTGAAAGGCATCACGAAATCTGTTGCGCTTACGGTGCTTTTCGGTGGCGAGCTCAAAGACGGTTTTGGCCGATATCGCGCGGGATTTGAGGTTTCAGGCGTGATCAAAAGACACGATTTCAACATCGTTTACGACGGCGTGACAGAAGGCGGCGGACTTGTTTTGAGCGAAGACGTGAAAATTGGTGCGAACATTCAATTCGTCAAAAAAGAGTAATGTTTCGGGCGCTCCCTTTTTCGTTTTTGTTCGGATTGCTTCTCGTGTTTTCGAGTGCTTTTTCGCAAACCGATCTAACTAAAATCGAAGCCGATTCGTTGCATTTTCCCTCTTGCGAAGACGGACGCGATTTGGCAAAAGCCGATATCGGGAAAGGAATCTTTAAGGTTTATACTTTTGGGTTTACGATTCAAAGTAAGTCCAAGGAAGACTTTGACGCTTTTTATTCCAGTTTCATGAAGCGAAAATATAACGTGGAATTCCAACATCGCGGTTGCGTGGTTTTCCCTGACAGGAAATGTTATTCCGAAGAAGTTAAGATTTTTCTCAATCAGAAATATGGTGCCGATTTTTTTGAACGGAGTCGGGCTGAGGCTGAGGTTTTGTTCGCTAAATCCGACAAAAAGAAAAGTAAGTCTCGAACAAAATAACGTCGGTAATCTGACACTTGAGATAGTTAAGGCAAGTTAAGTTTTTGGCCAATGCCAAATCTGCTCTTGTCGATAGTGTTTAGAGACGAAAATTCTAGCTCAAAAAATGTATTAACCATTATGAAGTTAAGGTTAGTTAAGAAAAACGATTGTCCAACCTTAACTATTCTTAACTTCTTAATGGTTTAAAATTGATGTCTAGGATCAGAAGTCGTAAAGCCTTAATAACTTAATGGTTCAAAAAAAATCTCAACGGTAAAATCAGGATTTCCGGTTCAAATCGGTAATCAGCAAAGGATTGTCAGCACGCAATTCCTCAATCAGCTTCGCAACCTCGTCCTGAGTAGGATTGGCCTTGAGGCGCTCAACTTCGGCAGACGTAATGCCAACAAGTTGCAGAAAAGCGACTTCCCCGTGAGGCGTATCGATCTTTCCCAATTCGGGATCTAGCGCGAAAACGAGTCCCGTAATATCGGTGTCGG
>JBCNQO010000454.1:0-2815 GCA_039592825.1 Flavobacterium sp. | reverse complement strand
AACGCAAAAGTGTCGTTCCACGAAAGCGGAATCTCGTTCCAGGTCTGTCCACCATCGGTCGACTTGAAAAGATATTCCGGATGCACGCCAACCGACATTCCGGTGCCAAGCAAAATCTCATTGGTATTCGTGGGATGGAATCCGATGGCATTCAAAACCAGACCATCGTGATGCTGATTCCACGTCTGTCCGCCGTTTTCCGAGATGAGCAATCGGCCGCCAGCGCCATTCGAATCCTGGGCAATGTCTCTAAGCACAAAAATCTTTTCGAGATTCGTAGGATCGTAACTCGCGCGGGTCACCAGGAAATTCCCGTTTTCGAGATTGTCGTAAACCAGATGCCACGAAATACCGCCGTCGTTCGTTTCATAAACTCTCGAAGTTTTGTTGGCGAAAGCCAGATCGTTCTGCGTCACCAAAACGTTCAATCCGGTTGTGTCAATGTCGTACCAACGCGGCTTTGACGGTTCAAAAGATTCGGTTGGCCAAACGAAATGGTTCTGCAAGGCAAGCGTCGTTAAATCGAAAGTGTAAATCCCGTCCTGACCGATCTGCGAATTCCAGACTACGAAACTCAAAGTATTGGCGTTGGGTTGCTTGAGGTCGGACATCTTGGCCATAAAATTCGGGAAAGAATACAGCACGTTCCAGGTTTGGGCGTTGTCGTAAGAAACCAGCACGTGATTTCCGGCTTTCGATAGCGCATAGAGTTTGTCGCGTTTGGCCGAGTCGTAGATCACGTCGTCGAAGCGTCCGCCAAAATCGTCGTGCGACTCGAAATGCAGTTGGGAATGCGAAACGCCGTAAAAAGCGAGCGTGCCCAAAAGCGAGAGAACAATTTTTTTCATAGCATTTTTTTTGTGGCAAATTTGGGAATCGGCACTTCCCGAATGCGTTAAAACCTGCGTTTTTCGCGTGACGTAAATCAGAAATTGGCGTGACGACTTTTGGCTAAAGCATTGCGAGATATTCGATTATGGAAACGGCGCTTTCCAGCCCGAGTTTCGCGCGTATCCTTTCGTGCCTTTTTCGAGAAGCCTCGTGCGAAATGTTCAGGATTGACGAGATTTCCTTGGCAGAAAGGTTCATGTAGATATAAGAAACGTAGCGAAGATCGTTCTGAAGCAGGTTCGGGTGCTTGTTCCAGAGCCGCGTGAGCATTTGGTTGTTCACCTGTTCGAAATGTTCAAAGAAATGTTTCCAGTGGTCCTGACTTTTGAGCAAAGCCGTGAGTTCGCGAATCTGCCGGCAAAGGATTCTATTGCCTTTTATCTCGTCGTACTTTTTGAGCGTGATAAGCACTTGCTCGATCTGGGAGTTGCGGCTTTCCAGAAACAATTCCTGAGCCGCGATGCGTCTGTCCTGCATTTCGCTTCTGGTTTCGGACAATCCGATTTTTTGCTGTAACAGATCGACTTCTTTCTGCAAACGCGCATTTTCCTGCGTCTCACGCTGTAGTTTGAGGTTGACCGATTCGCGCAAGATTCCCGACTGGGCGATTTCGGAAGCGCATTTGGAGCGTTCCTTCTGAAGTCGGAACAAAAAATAAAGAATCGCGGCCGTAAGAACCAAAGCGATCGCCGCGGTCGAGTAAACGTAAAACTGTAGTGCAAACATGATAGAATAGTTGTGTACGGCAAATGTATCGCGCGTACGCAGGCGCGTCTGTTATCGTGTGATAGCTAGTGTTAACGAGTGTTAAGCGCTCAATTAACACTCGTTAACTTTCGATATGACTCGCTAACTTTCTGGCTTTGAATGCGTGGCTACATTTGTTTCATAATCATAAAACAATGAGTCATGAAAAATTTTATCACTTCACTATCGGTACTTTTCCTTTTGATGATCGGAACCGTTACCACTGCACAACAGAACGTTTATCAGTCTAAACTCGACTTGGTTTTCAAGGCGTTCAACACCAAAGATTACGCGATTTTGAAACCGTTGGTCGACGCCAATGTGCTTATTGATCCTAAAATTCCCGTTGGGATGAACGACGCGGTCTTGCCACAAGTCATCGCCCAGGTTCCGACGCCCGAGAGTTACAAGATTCTCAAGTCTGAAAAAGTAGATGGCGGACAAAGATTTACGACCGAATACATTTACAAAGACCGCAAACGCCTTCAGTATTTCACGTTCAACGCCGAAGGAAAGATCGTGCATCTGGACATTCTCTCTGACGCCAAAACCGTAGAAGCGAGTTTCGGAACCAACTGAAATCCAACTCAAAACCTCAACAATATTGTTTACTTTTAAATCCTCAGTCATGTCAAGTATCGTGAAACCAAGCCGCATCAAATTCCCGCTTTTGAGCCTCGTCGCCGGAATCGTCCTGAGTTCGTGCACGGCCAAAGATCCTATGGAAATCGAGAGCCGAATCGAAACCGTGCACAAATCGCTCAAAATGCACACGATCGATTCCTTGCGACCTTATCTCGCTCCGGGTTACACCGTAAAAGGATTGCCTCAAGGGCTTGAACCTTTCGTGCTGCCGTCGGTTTTCGAGAAATTCCCTTCGCCGGATCGATACGAGATCACCAAAACCGAAACCGAAAAACGAGGCACGCGACTTTACGTGACTTTTTACTCGGCCAAATCGAAGCCCGTGAACACGAATTTCCTTATCGCTTCAGACGGAAAATTCCTCGAACTCAACTTGCTCGAAGACGCCGACGTGAACATTTCCAACGATTCCATATCAAAGTAAATCTGAATCGGTTTACGTTCTTTTCCCGATTTTCCAAATACGGAAACCTTTAGCGAAATGTCGCCAATGAACGTCGGGAAACAAAACTCAACTTTCTAATTTTCAATC
>JBCNQO010000453.1:0-2817 GCA_039592825.1 Flavobacterium sp. | reverse complement strand
TCGTTGCGCTCGAGTGCCGAAATGTAAGCGTTGGTCGCTTCTTCGGACGCTTGCTGGAATTCGCCGTCGTCAATCGGGTTGTATTCGATAAGATTCACCTTACAAGGCACGTATTTGCAGAATTTCACCAAGGCGTCAATCGATTTTTTGTCGTCGTTGATGCCTTTCCAAACCACGTATTCGTAAGTGACGCGGCTTTTCGTTTTGGAATACCAATATTCGAGCGACTCACGCAAGTCGGTAAGCGGAAAATTGTTGGTGAACGGCATGATCTTGTTGCGGATTTCCTCAACAGCCGAATGCAGCGACACGGCGAGCTTGAACTTCACTTCGTCGTCTGCAAGTTTCTTGATCATTTTCGGAATGCCCGACGTAGACACCGTGATGCGTTTTGGCGACATGCCCAAACCTTCCTCAGACGTGATCTTTTCGATCGCTTTCATCACGTTCGGATAGTTCATCAAAGGTTCGCCCATGCCCATAAAAACGATGTTCGACAGCGGACGGTTGTGGTAAAGACGGCTTTCTTTATCTATGGCCGCAACCTGGTCGTAAATCTCGTCCGGATTGAGGTTTCTCATGCGTTTGAGCTTGGCCGTCGCGCAGAAATTGCAATCGAGCGAGCAACCGACTTGAGAGGAAACACACGCAGTCGTTCGGGTTTCGGTTGGAATCAAGACCGATTCCACAAGCAAACCGTCGTGAAGACGAACCGCGTTTTTGACCGTTCCATCCTCGCTTTTCTGCATTTTGTCGACCTTGATGTGGTTGATGACAAAATTGCTTTCGAGCATCGCACGCGTGTCTTTGGAAATGTTGGTCATGTCTTCGAACGTGTGCGCACCTTTGCTCCACAGCCATTCGTAAACCTGATTCCCACGGAACGCTTTGTCTCCATTGGCCACGAAAAAATCCCGCAGCTTCTCCTTCGTTAAGGCCCTAATGTCTTTCTTCTCGATTTCCACGGCGCAAAGATACGCTTAAAGTTCAAGAGTTCAAGGATTGGCGAATTTGAGTTGAGTTGGTGGGATTTTGCGTTTCTTTTCGGGAAAGTTTTGCAGATGGAAATTGACGTTGCGCTTTCGCGGATTTCAGCGAATCAATTGGGAAATCGCAGACGGAATTGTAGGAATCGACTCTACATCACGAGCTACATCAACGCCACATCAAAAAAGAGGTTTCAAAGACCTAACAGACTTCCTAAGTCTGTTAGGTCTTCAAAGTTCGGCCAGAAATTTGAATTTCCATTACAGATTTTTACTCCGCTTCGCTCCATACAGTTCGAGCAAAGCTCTCGGGTCTGTACTTTTTGTTAAATGTTGACGCGAGATTTTGTCAGACGGAAAACGAATGAAACCTTTCAAAAATCTCCGTCCAAATGCGTCTAATTGCAATAGAAACCCAAGATAAAATCCGAAAAACGTCGCCACCCAAATTCTCCCCAAACAAACCCACGCCCAAAAAACATTCGTACTTTTGAAAAAAAGCCAGAATGTCAGCCAAACTATCAATAATCGCCCTGTTCGTCTTCGTGTGGGCTTTCGCCCAAGTCCAGAAAGTCGGATATGACGAAAAGAACAATTACACTTTGCTGTTCTATTCCGTAAAAGGAATCGACACGGTAAAGATTCCGGGCAATTGGGAACGCGACAAACGCGATCTGGCCACGTCGGTCTATCTGAAAAACCCTTACAACGAAGTCGGATTTTACATAGACACCAAGTCGAAAAAGTACAGATCGGCCGCGACCGAAGCCGAAGCGCTCAAACTTTACGCATCCGACAAGATCAAAAAGATCCAGAAAGCCTGGGAAGTCGAGATTCTGGCCACCGACAACGAATCGTACCAACTCTATAAGATCAAGAGCGCGCGCCATCCGGACGGAAACCAAATCGGGCTATTCGGGACGCGAGGCGAATACGTCTACAATATCGTCTGCTACGGCGCGATCGACGACAATATCAAAACCGAATTCCTCATCAAACTCTTCCAAAACACGAAACCCTGATGCATTTCATTTCCGAAGAACTCGAAGCTTATACCGAAAACCATTCGCAACCCGAGCCGCAACTTTTGGCTGAACTCAACCGCGAAACGCACCAGAAAATCCTGCAACCGCGCATGCTTTCGGGACATTTGCAGGGACGCGTTTTGAGTATTTTATCCAAGATCATTTCTCCCGAAAACATTCTCGAAATCGGGACTTATACGGGTTATGCGACACTTTGTCTTGCCGAAGGTCTAAAGGAAAACGGCACTGTCGACACGATTGACAACAACGAGGAATTGGTCGATTTCCAGCGAAAATATTTCGACCGTTCGCCTTGGAAAGACCAGATTTTCCAGCACTTGGGAAATGCGCTCGACATCATTCCGAACCTTGGAAAAAAGTACGATCTGGTGTTTATTGACGCAGACAAACCCAATTACGCCAACTATTTCAAAGTAGTGGTTCCGATGATGAACAAAGGCGGAATAATCCTTTCGGACAATGTTTTGTGGAGCGGAAAAGTGCTCGAGGAAGTGAAAGCCAACGACAAAAGCACGATCGCGCTTCTGGATTACAACAAAATGGTGAATGAAGACCCTAGAGTCGAGACGGTTTTATTGCCCATCCGCGACGGGCTCACTGTTAGTCGGGTGATCTAATTGGCCTTTTTCTGCCGGAAAGAAATGGTTTCGGAAATATCCGTAGACATAAACCATAATCGTTCCCATGAGAATTCCCCAAAGATAGCCGCACAAAATGTCGCCAGGATAATGCAATCCTAAGTAAATTCTACTGTAAGCGAAAATGAGCGGCCAAAGGAAAAAGAA
>JBCNQO010000452.1:0-2824 GCA_039592825.1 Flavobacterium sp. | reverse complement strand
AGCCACGAAAATTTCGGCTTTCGCGGCATCGGGGGTAAATGTCCTGTAGTACGTATGATGGTCTACATCGGTTTCCGTCATCGTCGAATCGAGGTAAACTTTCGACATTTGAGCCGATGCGCTAATGCCGCCAAGTACTATCCATAAGAGATAAAGTTTCGTCATGGGTGTTTTATGTGGTTAATAAGAAGCGGCAAGGATTAGTGGTAAGGTGAAATCGGTCGGGGTGATTTTTCCTCGTTTCTTTCCGGGAACCCATTTTGGACATTTGGCCATCATGTTGATAATAGCTTGTTGTGTAGGCGGATGCGAACAATTCGATATGATCAAGTCGGCGATATCACCATCTGTGTCTACCGTGAATTTCAACAAAATACGGCCGCCAGGGGTTGCGTCGGGCGTCCTGAAGGTTTTCTTTACAAATTCGTAGAACTTCTCTATTCCGCCAACAAGCGTAGGACGTTCGACGATTTCGGTGTATTTGTAACTCATTCCGTTTTTGTCGACACTCTCGCCAGATTCCAGAATTCCGTCCGATTTGTAAATTTCCACATATTTGAGTTTTTGCAAAAAGTCGGTTCCTGTCCATTTGCCGGTGCGTTTTTCATTGAGGATTTCACCTTCTTCTTCGCAAAAAAGGCCTTTGGCTTTGTAATGTCCAACACCGTCTTTTACCGTTTGAATTCCGTCTTCCGTCCAAAATTGCGATACGTTCGTTTGTCTTTGCCACTGAACAGGTCCTAGATATCCGACCATTTGCGGTTTGCCGTTTTCGTGCCAGGTCTGTATGCCGCCCACTTGAGTGCCATTTTCGTATTGAAGTTGCTCCATCCTTCCGCCGGTTTCCCAAAACGACCTTACGGTTCCGTGTAACTTGTGTCCTTCTGCAGTAAGGCAACGGCCTTGACGCATCAATTTTCCCGATTTGTAGAAGATGCGTAAAATATAATCTTCTTCGTCCTGAAGCATGACACGATAGAATGCATGTTCGCGAGACTTAGTTTCTTTAAAAACCGAATCGAGGTAAACACGAGTAATCTCGGTTTGGGCAATAGCATTCATTGCGCAAAACAGCGACAGCAAAGCGAAAAGTTTCTTCATCTAAAATTTAGGCTCGACCCGATTATACAGGTTCGAAAGTTTAGTTTTGGTGTTTGTTTTCCGATGGCTTAAACCGCCACAACGCCTTTGATGTGCGGATGCGGATCGTAATCGACCAAGGTGAAATCCTCGAACTTGAAGTCGAAAATGTTCTTGACTTCTGGGTTCAGGATCATTTTCGGAAGCGGACGCGGTTCGCGGGACAATTGCAATTCGACTTGCTCAAAGTGGTTGTTGTAGATGTGAGCATCCCCAAACGTGTGGATGAAATCTCCGGGTTGCAAACCTACGACCTGCGCGACCATCATCGTGAACAGCGCATAAGACGCAATGTTGAACGGAACGCCCAAAAAGATGTCGGCGCTGCGTTGGTACAATTGGCAGGACAATTTCCCTTCGGCCACGTAGAACTGGAAAAATGCGTGGCAAGGCGGCAGCGCGGCTTTTCCGTTGGCGACGTTCTCGGCAAAAGAGACCGAAGTGTCTGGCAAAACAGATGGATTCCAGGCCGAAACCAGCATGCGTCGGCTGTTCGGGTTGTTTTTTAGCGTATCTATGAGTTCTTCAATCTGGTCGATTTCCTCACCGTTCCAGTTTCTCCACTGGTAACCGTAAACCGGACCGAGATCGCCGTTCGGATCGGCCCATTCGTCCCAGATGCGAACACCGTTTTCGCTTAGGTAATTGATGTTGGTGTCGCCTTTCAAGAACCAAAGTAACTCGTAAATGATAGATTTCAGATGTAGTTTTTTCGTGGTCACCAACGGAAATCCTTCCGAAAGGTCGAAACGCATCTGGTAGCCGAAAACGCTTTTGGTTCCGGTTCCGGTTCTGTCTCCTTTTTGTACACCGTTTTCGAGGACGTGTTTTACGAGGTCGTGGTATTGTTGCATGACAATTGGCTTGAATGTCGTAAAAATACGTTTTGGAAAGATTGGTTTTTGGTTTGAATGCAGGAAAAAATCAAAAAGAAATCAACAGTTGGTTTTTTATGGATTTGGTGATTTTTGGATGCTGATTTGCGTGAGGGATGCTGCCATTGTCTGAGCTCTTTTGCCCGCAATATGTTTTGTTCCGACCCGCGAATTTGATGGCAAAAAGCGAGTGGCTGCAGCCCGACGGCGGCTTTTGATAGTGTTTTTTGGAGTGGCTCCGAGCGTAGTCGAGGAGCCAATGGTGTAGCGAAATAATTTTTAGCTCTGGAAAACGGCCGCCGGCACGCCCAAATAAAAAATCCCGCCAAAAGCAGGATTGTATTATTAAGATTCTCTTCTCGAAATTTCGTCTCTGATCTTCGCGGCTTTCTCGTAATCTTCGTCGCGAACAGCGCCTTCGAGCAAATCGTGAAGTTCGGCAATGCTGTGCTTGTTGTAGCTTTCGCCGGCCTGGTTCGACTCTTCGTTCAGTCCGAAGGTTTCTGGCGCAGACAGTACGTCGTCGCTTTGTTCGTTTTCCGGATTGGCCTTGAGATAGATTCCGGCCTTGTCGAGAATGTTCTTGTAAGTGAAAATCGGGGCGTTGAAACGCAAGGCCAAAGCAATCGCGTCTGACGTTCTTGCGTCTATGATTTCCTCGATCTTGTCGCGTTCGCAAATGATGCTGGAATAGAAAACCCCGTCTATGCTGTCCGACAGTGTGCAATACCCTACTTCAGCTTGTGCAAAGGCAGTGTAAATCTGCTTAAAAAATCCCCGCCTTAACGATACAGGATCGCCTGGGAATA
>JBCNQO010000451.1:0-2833 GCA_039592825.1 Flavobacterium sp. | reverse complement strand
GCCACGTCGAGTCTCCAACCGTCGATGCCGTTTTGGATGCCTTTGCCCATTGGGTTCATCCAGCGTTTGGTGGCGTTGAAGATGTAGTTTTTCGGACCTTCGACAATGCCGTTTTCGTCTTCGCGGAATTCGGGCAAGGTCTTGACGCCGAACCAGCCTTTGTACTGGAAAGTTGTGCCTTTGGCCGCATCGTTCCAGCTGTCTATCGAAAACCAATCGGCGTAAGCGGAATTTTGTTGGTTCTTTTCTACGTCTTTGAATGCGAAACTCTTCACGCCCATGTGGTTGAAAACGCCGTCGAAGATGATCTTCATACCGCGTGAATGCACTTGTTTGATGAGTTCCAGCGCGAGCAGGTCGGCTTTTGTCCAGACCCAGGTTTTCTCGTCAAGCGGATTTTCTTTGGCCATCATGGCTTTGTCGCCTTCGGGATTGGGGCCAAAAGTTGGATCTACGTGGTGATAACAGAGCGCGTCGTATTTGTGCGAAGACGGCGACCAGAAAATAGGAGTGAGGTAAATCGCGTCTATGCCCAGCGATTTGAGGTAGTCGAGTTTGTTGATGATGCCTTGCAGGTCGCCTCCGTAGCGGCGTCTTTGCAGGTTGAAGTAAATGTCTTTTCCGTTCTGTTTTTCGTACGGCTGGAGTTCGTACCAGTCGCTCGTCCAGGGATGGATCTGGAAAGGCGAAGTAGTGTCGAACGGATAGGCGCCGTCCTGATCATTTGCGTTTGGATCGTTGGATTTATCTCCGTTGGAAAAGCGTTCGGGAAAGATCTGGTACCAGACGATTCCCTTGCTCCAATCTGGAGTGAAGTCTTTCTGGGCGAATGCCGACAGCGACAAAAGGCCTATGAGAAGTGATTTTTTGAGCATTGTTGATTTGTTGAGGTTGGCAAAAATAGGGGCGAAGCAGGAAAATTCTTTCAGGATTTGGACATTTTTTTGTGAGGACGAGGAAATAGCCCGGATGCCGGCGACTAGCCTTTTGCAGGTAAAGCCGAGTTTTTGCCGGTTTGGCACAGCGACCAAAGGAAGCTCGTGCCAAGCCTTGGAAAAACCGGCTTTGGCAAGAAAGCTAGTGCCAGGCAGCCGGAGAAAGCTTCAAAAAAAAAATCGGACGCAAAAATACCACCACCCACCCGCAATTTAACGCCACATTTGGGGATTCGGGTACAGAAAATTACTTCGTACAATTCGAGCAAAGCTCTCGGGTCTGTAAAAAATCTTAAAGTTTTGTTTGGTGAAATATCTTTCAAACTTCTGATAAAAAAACATTCTATCAAAACTCTCATACAAAGTTATCTTCCAAAACTCGCGTTCAAAATTTCCTCATTAAAAAGCTTCCCTCGAGCCAAGCCAAAACGTTCCCGTGAAAATCCGCACCCGAAAATTCAGACAAAAAAAAGCCGAAGTTTTCACTCCGGCTATGCCTACAGCTTAAAGCTTATGGCCTAAAGCGAAACTTAAATCACTTCGCTGGCCTCTTTCAATTTCTCGGTATTGTTCACCAACTGAAGCTCGTCGATCACTTTCTGGATCGCACCGTTCATGACGTTGTCAAGATCGTAAAGCGTGAGCCCGATTCTATGATCGGTAACGCGGCCTTGCGGGTAATTGTAAGTGCGGATTTTGGCCGAACGGTCGCCAGAAGAAACCTGGGACGAACGCTTTGCCGCATCTTCTTCCTGTTTCTTGGCAAGTTCCATCTCGTACAAACGCGAGCGCAGTACGGTCAAGGCTTTGTCCTTGTTCTTATGCTGCGACTTTTCGTCCTGACATTGGGCTACAAGGCCAGTCGGGATGTGCGTCATACGAACAGCCGATTTGGTCGTGTTCACCGACTGTCCGCCAGGCCCGGACGAACAGAACAAGTCGATTCTTACGTCGTTCATGTCGATCTGCACGTCGAATTCTTCGGCTTCGGGCAAAACCATAACGGTCGCCGCCGAAGTGTGGATGCGGCCTTGCGTCTCGGTTTGAGGCACGCGCTGCACGCGGTGAACGCCGGCTTCGAACTTCAAGGTTCCGTACACGTCTTCTCCGCTCACTTCGAAAATGATTTCCTTGAAACCGCCAGAAGTTCCTTCGTTAAGGTCAACCACAGATGTTCTCCAGCCTTTGTTTTCGCAGTATTTGGTGTACATTCGGTATAAATCTCCGGCGAAAATCGAGGCTTCGTCTCCACCAGTTCCGGCGCGGATCTCGACCATGACGTTCTTGGCGTCTTCGGCGTCTTTCGGGATGAGCATGAATTTGATGTCTTCTTCGAGTTGCGGCAACTTTTCGTTGGCTTCCTCGAGCTGCATTTTGGCCATTTCGGTCATTTCGGCGTCGCTTCCGTCGGCGATGATTTCTTTGGCTTCCTGTATATTTCCAAGCACATTGACGTATTCCTCGCGTTTTTCAACGATGGCTTTGAGGTCTTTGTACTCTTTGTTCAATTGGACGTAGCGCTTTTGGTCGGCGATGACATCTGGCTGAATGATCAGGTCCGAAATCTCGTCGAAGCGCTGTTTTACGAACTGTAAACGGTCTAACATTTGGATTGTTCTCGTGAATTAGGGCGCAAATTTAGTGAAAATTCTTGATTGGATAATGCGCTCATTTCTAGTTGTTTTGTTAAGGAATGGACGGTTTGGCAGCTTTTGCGCAATTGCCGTAATTTTAAAGTCGGACAAATAAAATAGTAGACCAGATGCAAAACTTCGATTGGACAAAATTCACGTTGAGAATCGCGATCAACCGCGACAAACAGACGCTTTACGACGCTTGGACAAAACCGGGCGAAGTTGAAAAATGGTTTTTGAAAACCTGCAAATTCCGGAATAACG
>JBCNQO010000450.1:0-2833 GCA_039592825.1 Flavobacterium sp. | reverse complement strand
CTGACCAATTTGGATACAAGCCAGATGCAACAGGTTTATTTCCTAACCATCAACAACAACCAAATCACTGCTATCGACATTTCGCCCATGCCTTTGCTTGGTGGATTGCTTTGCGACGGAAACCAACTGACGACTCTGGACGCATCCGAAAATCCCATCCTGACCAACATCAATTGTTCGAACAACCCTTTGCTGGAAACGCTTTTCCTGAAGAATGGAGCGATCACGAATAACGTGAGTAATTTCACGATTTCGGGCAACCCTAACCTGCAATACATTTGCGCGGACGAAGGCGAAGAAGCTTTCCTGTTGCAGAAAATTATCGATCTGGGCTACACGAACGCTTCAGTTAGCACTTATTGCAGCTTTACTCCGGGAGGCGATTTTAACACGATCACGGGTTCGATCCTGTTCGATGCAGACAACAACGGCTGCGATGTATCGGACGCGCCACAACCAAACGTGAAGCTCGCCATTACGGGCGGCGCGACTCCTGGCGCCACTTTCTCTACCCAAAATGGAAACTACAATTTCTATACGCAAGTGGGCAATTTCGTTGTTGCGCCTCAGGTGGAGAATCCTTCGTTCTTTAACTTTTCTCCAGCGAACGCCACGAGTCTGTTCGTGAATACGAATAACAACGTCGCTACGCACAATTTCTGTGTGTCGGCAAACGGTGTGCATCCAGATGTGGAAGTCGTGATCGCCCCGGTTGACCGCGCCCGTCCGGGATTCGATACCGAGTACAAGATCGTTTACCGAAATAAAGGAAATCAGGTTTTGTCCGGAAACGTCACTTTCAATTACGACGACACTTTGATGGATCTGGAAACGGTTTCGGTCGCGCCAGATATCCAAAACACAGGACAACTCCAATGGAATTACGCCGGATTGCTGCCATTTGAAGTGCGAGTGGTTTTTCTGACTTTGAACATCAACGGACCGATGGAAACGCCGGCGGTGAATATTGACGATATTTTGACCTACTCGGCCAACGTGACTTCGGCCTCTGGAGACGATCTTCCGTCAGACAACCAATTCACGCTGAACCAAACGGTCGTAAACGCGTTTGACCCGAATGACATCGCTTGTCTCGAAGGCGACAGCGTTTCTCCTTCGACTATCGGAAACTACCTGCATTACATGGTCAATTTCGAGAATCTCGGCACTGCCGAAGCCGAAAATGTCGTGGTTCGCATAGACGTTGATCCGACGCTTTACGATGTGAACTCGCTTCAGGTGATGAGCACGTCCCACAATTCTTACTCGAGAGTTACCGGAAACCGCGTGGAATTCGTTTTCGAGGCGATCGATCTGGCGCCATCTGCAGGCGATCCACCGGCGGGCGGACACGGAAACGTGTTGTTCAAGATCAAGTCTAACAACGCGCTTGTGGAAGGCGACACGGTAAACAAGGAAGCCGGTATTTTCTTCGACTACAATTTCCCGATCGAGACGAACAATGCCGAAACGATCTTCCAATCGCTCAAAACGCCAGATGTTAAAACGGACGAAAGCGTGTCGGTTTACCCGAATCCGTCAAGCGGCATCGTAAACGTGAAGTCGAACTTTGAAGTGAAATCGCTGGAATTATTTGATGTTCAAGGACGTTTGCTACAACAGAATTTGAATTCGGACAAGATTGATCTGTCGGCTCGAAGCACTGGTTTGTACTTTTTGAGGATAAAGACTGATAAGGGAATTTCCGTTCGGAAGGTCAGCAAAAAGTGATTTTTAAGATTTACGGATTGGCAGATTTTCCGATCGACAGATAAACCGAAGATGAAACCCAAACAAAAACCTCGTCAACCAAAAACTGACGGGGTTTTCATTTGTCACAAGCCCTGAACCTTGCACCCTGAACCCTGAACCTCACTCCTTCCACTCCCGAAAATCATCCCCGGAAGGTTCCTCAAAAATTCTGAGCCCGAATTCGGGAACGATTGTCATCAAATGGTCGAAAATGTCGGCGATGATCACCTCGTAATTGATCCATTTCACATCGTTGGTAAAACAGTAAATCTCGAGCGGAAGCCCTTGAGGCGTGGGCGAAAGCTGACGCACCATCGTAGTCGCGTTCTTTTGCAGCCGCTTGTTTTCCTTGAGATATTGTTCGGCATAAACCCTGAAAACGCCAATGTTGCTCATGCGACGGATATTGACCGAAATCGATTCGGCCTCAATCGACTTGTTGTGCTTCTCGATCTCTTTCTCGCGTTCTACGATATAGTCGCGGATCAATCTGTATTTCTTGAATTTCTCGATATCGTCAGCATCCAGAAACTTGAAACTGCTCATCTTGATGTTGATGGAACGCTTGATGCGACGTCCGCCCGATTCCTGCATGCCGCGCCAGTTCTTGAACGAATCGGAAATGAACGCATAGGTCGGAACGGTCGTAATTGTCCTGTCGAAATTGCGGATTTTCACCGTGGCGAGGTTGATTGACAGCACGTCTCCGTCGGCACCGTATTTTGGCATTTCGACCCAATCGCCAACGCGCACCATATCGTTTGCCGAAACTTGTATGCTTGCCACGAAACCGAGAATCGTATCCTTGAAAATCAAAAGCAGAACGGCCGAAGCGGCTCCGAGGGAAATTAGGAAGGCATAAGGCGATTGTCCTGTAAGCAGCGAGAAAATCATGATGCCGCACACGAAGAAAACCAATATCGTGAACACTTGGGAATAACTGTCCAGCGGCTTGTCTTCGAAAGCTTTTTTCGATTTGAGCCAATCTTTTAGCGAACGCAGGATGGCGTTTATGAAAAATCCTACGGTGAACACGAGTACAACGTCTGTAAACTTCATCGTGCCGTTGACCAATTTCGGG
>JBCNQO010000045.1:0-7967 GCA_039592825.1 Flavobacterium sp. | reverse complement strand
ACAAGAATTCAGGCATAAAAGGTGCGGTTTGCATCGGTGAAGCGTTGCGCGAACAGGATTTTTCCGACAGCACTTTGTCTCGCAAGATTGCCGAAAAATGGGACATCAAGCTTTATTCGACTTACGCGTCTACAGAAATGGCGACGGCATTTACCGAATGTGAATTCCACGTGGGCGGCCATCATCACCCGGAATTGATCGTCGTGGAAACCGTCGACGACGAAAATAATCCTGTGAAAGATGGCGAACCGGGCGAATTGGTCATCACGAATTTGGGCGTCGAGGGAATGCCGCTCATACGCTTCAAAACGGGCGATATCGTGCAATTGCACCGCGAACCTTGCCAATGCGGACGCAATACGTTGCGAGTCGGGCCGGTTTTGGGTCGCAAACAGCAAATGATCAAATACAAGGGAACGACGCTTTATCCGCCGGCGATGACGAACGTTTTGAACGATTTCGAGAACATCGACCTGCACGTGATCGAGATTTCGACAAACGATTTGGGCACGGACGAAATTCTCATCAAACTGGCCGTGAAACAGGAATCGGAACAATTCCTGCGCGAGATCAAAGACCATTTCAGGGCGAAATTGCGTGTGACGCCTCGAATCGAGTTCACTACGAAAGAGGTTTTGAGTCCGGTGGTTTTCAATCCGATGAGTCGTAAGCCTATTACTTTTTTTGATTTTAGGAAGTAAAACAGACTTATTTCCCCGTCTCAAACAACTTTTTCGGCGACTGCCCAAACCGTTTCTTGAAAGCGAACGAGAAATGCGAAAGGTTCTCGAAACCCAAATCCAAGTAAAACTCCGACGGTTTTTTATGCTCTTTCGCAATCAGGAAATGAGCTTCGCGCAGCCGCTTTTGCAGTAACCATCGATATGGCGCTTCGTGAAAAGTATTGCGGAAATCGCGTTTAAAAGCCGACAGACTGCGACCCGTGGCCGTGGCAAGGCGCTCCAAACTCACGTTGAACCTGTAATTCTTGTTCATGAACGCTTCGAGATCGATCTTTTCGGGCATCGCGTAGTCGAAGAAAATTCCAGATGAATCCGGCCGCAATTCCAAAAGTAATGTGAGTAATTCCTCGCGTTTTTGGTCGGCGACGTTTGGGTCGATTATGCCCGAACCTTGGTAATGTGGCATGAGAGAAGCTGCGAATTCGTGCACTTTTGGGGAATCCTGAAGTTTGGCGAAAGCATCTTCTGACGGGAAATCCCGTTTTTCAACTTTATGGCTTTGCTCGAATTTGCGCAGGAAATCTTCGTCGAAAGCGATCACGATTTTCTCGAACTGGCCGTCATTGGTGACTTTGTTATAACGCGCGAGATGGTTTTTTCTCGCGATGCAATATTCGCCTTCGTGCAATGTAATGGCCGCATTTCCGTCATAACCGTGAATCGTCCCTTTTAACACATACAGGAAAAAGTGCTCCGGAATGAACTGTTCGGGAGAGATTTTCGGGCCGATATAACACGACTTGATGTCCATAAACTTTACTTGATCACTATAAATTTAGTCAAACTTTCGGCCGTTTCGCGAATGGTTTTTTGTTTCGTTATCGGATGCCAATCGAGTAGGCGTTTGGCTTTTGCGTTCGACAGTTTTTTCTCTTTGCCCAATTGCGAAGCCACCGATTTGAGTTCGGGTTTGAAGAAAGCCGACACTTTCACGAGCCAATCCGGAAGTACTTTTCGAGTGACTTTTTTCGCGAATGCATTGTCGAGCGAACGCAGTATTCGGGCAATGTCCGGCAAACTCGTGTTCTCGTCGGCGCAAGCCAAGAAACGTTCACCATTCGCATCCGGACTTTTCATCGCTTTTAGGTGAAGCGTCGCCACGTCGCGCACGTCGATCAAGCCAAAATGCAGTTTCGGTACGGCTTTCATCTTCTGCGTAAGAAGTTGCTCGACCAACGCAATCGAACTCGAGAAATCGCTCCCTAAAACGGGTCCGAAAATCCCGACAGGATTGATGACCGTAAATTCCATTTTTCTTCCTTCGGACTTGATAAAATCCCAGGCGGCGCGCTCTGCCAAGGTTTTCGATTTGATGTATGCCGGCAGTTTTACGTTGGCGTCGGTCCAATCTTTTTCGGTGAAAACGTGATTTTTCGGGTCGATGCTGTAGCCGATCGCTGCAAACGAGGAAGTCATGACCACGCGTTTCACGTTTGCATTTCTGGCGGCTTTCAAAACCCTCAAAGTGCCGTCAACAGCCGGAAGAATCACTTCATTTTCATCTTTGGGCTCGCCCGACGGAAAAGGCGAGGCCACGTGCAGCACGTAATCGCAGCCTTTCACGGCTTCGTCCCAATTGTCGTCTTTGGTCAAATCGGCTTTAATAAATGTGAGGTTTTCAAAATTGTCGAGGTGGCCGTTTTTGAGCATTTCGATGACTTCTGGCTTGCGGTCGGGATTTCGCAAAGTCGTCCTTACGCGATAACTTTGCTGAAGCAATTGCAGAATGACGTGAATTCCCACAAAACCTGTTCCGCCGGTTACCAATACGGTTTCTTTTTCCATGATTCGAAGATTTTATGATGCAAAGTTCCGACGGATTAAAAAGGCAAACTTTGTTGAGAAGCCCAAATTCTGGCAATTTTGAGGGCAATTGTCTAATACGACTTTTCGCCTTACCTTTGCAAAATGGTAAAAATCGGCAACATAGAACTTCCGGAATTCCCACTTTTGCTCGCGCCCATGGAAGACGTGAGCGATCCGCCATTTCGCAGATTGTGCAAACAGCACGGAGCCGATTTGATGTTTTCGGAATTCATTTCGTCTGAAGGTTTGATCCGCGATGCGATCAAGAGCCGTCAAAAGCTCGATATTTTCGATTACGAAAGACCTGTCGGAATCCAGATTTTTGGTGGTGATGAAGAAGCGATGGCGATGTCGGCGAAAATTGTAGAGACCGTGAATCCTGATATTATCGACATTAATTTCGGATGTCCGGTGAAAAAAGTCGTTTGCAAAGGCGCTGGAGCAGCGGTTCTCAAAGACATCGATCTCATGGTTCGTTTGACCAAAGCCGTGATCGATTCGACTTCTTTGCCCGTTACCGTGAAAACGCGTCTGGGTTGGGACGAAAACTCGATCAACATTGACGAAGTGGCCGAAAGGTTGCAAGATATCGGCGTTCAAGCCTTGTCGATCCACGGACGCACGCGCGCCCAATTGTACAAAGGTGAGGCCGATTGGTCGCATATTGCCAGAGTCAAGAACAACCCGAGAATCACCATGCCGATTTTTGGCAACGGCGACATCGATTCGCCCGAAAAAGCGCTCGAATACAAGAACAAATATGGCATCGACGGCATCATGATCGGTCGTGCGGCAATCGGGTACCCGTGGATTTTCAACGAAGTCAAGCACTTTTTGAAAACGGGCGAGAAATTGGCCCCACCAACGATGCAAGACCGGATCGAAGCGGCCAAAAACCACCTTACGTGGGCGATGGACTGGAAAGGCGAGAAGCTTGGAATCGTCGAGACGCGCCGTCATTACACGAATTACTTCAAGGGCATCGCGAATTTCAAGGAATATCGTCAAAAGCTCGTGACTACAGACGGCAAAGACGGACTTTACGCGATTTTCGATACGATTTCGGACGTTTACTCGGGTTACGAGATTTTTTAAGAGATCGACCTGCAAGGTTTTTTCAACCTTGTAGGTCTGGAGTTTTTCCGACTAAAAACCTACAAGGTTCTGGAAACCTTGCAGGTTACTGTGTAGCCTGACTTTTCATGTTCGATTTTTTACTCAGCGAATCGTCGTATCCCACAAACATATTGATGTAAATGTTGCGTGAAAGGCGCGTGATTATTGGCATGAGAACGATCAACACGCCAAAGATCCAGGCGAACGATTGCAACAAAGTCTGTTCGAAACCTACTTTTGAGATCAAAAAAGTGCCAACTCCTACGGCAACCGAAAGCGCGTAACTCACATACATCGCCCCGAAAAAGAAATTCGGTTCAATCTTGTACTGAAAGCCGCAATTGCTGCAATGCTCGTGCATTTTCATAGTCTCGGTGATGTTGTACGGATTCGGGTTCACGTACATGCTTTCTTCATGACATTTCGGACATGTTCCGGTGATCATACTGTAAACTCTGCTTTTCTTGGTCAACATGGCAATTGGTTTTGTTTTCAGATACAAAGTTCGTTCACGAATGCGTTTTGGCGTTAGGAAGATAAGACTGTAAATTTGTACTTTTCGGACATTATGCAAAATATCGAGATTCTTGGGCTGGACAAATTCTCGGGCAAAAATGTGCTCCGGGATTTTTATGTGAACACGTTGGCCGACCATTTGGTGACGAGCCATCTGCACATTGAAAAACCGCACAAACACGACTTTTACGCCACTATGGTTTTTACGTCGGGAAGCGGGAAACATCACATCGATTTCAATACCTATGACGTGAAACCCGGAAGCGTTTTCGCGATGTCGCCCGGACAAGTGCATTCGTGGGAATTGTCGCCCGACGCCGACGGTTTCCTGTTTTTTCACACCAAATCGTTCTACGAAATGCGGTATTCCGACGAGAAATTGTCCGATTACGCTTTCTTTTCTCAGGTCGAAGCCGTGAATCTGATCGAGGTTCCAAACGAAAAGTTGTCGGGATTCGTCGATTTGTTCCAGAAAATGTCTGTAGCCGATCCGCTTGACGAAAAGACCAAACGGCATTTGCTCATCGCTTTGATCACGCAGGTTTACATTGAAATGCAGGGTTTTTCGAACAGCCAGAATCCGACAGGAAATGCATCGGCTTATGCCCAGAAATTCTCGCGCTTCGGCCAATTGCTCGAAGAAAACTTCCGAAGCGAGAAATCACCCGAAAAATACGCGTCAATGCTCAATATCACGGCGAAACACCTCAATCGCATCAATCGGGAAACGGTCGGGAAATCTACGTCTGAAATCATCCTGGAACGCGTGCTGCTCGAAGCCAAACGCATGTTGATCCATTCTGACGGGAATTTCAACGAGATCGCGTCAATGTTGGGTTACGACGATTACGCTTATTTCTCGAAGCTTTTTCGGAAGAAAGTTGGCGTTACGGTTTCGGGGTTTGTGAAAGGAAATCGTTAATCTTCGATCAAAGTTCTGTGAACCCGTGAAGAAGCGATCAAAGAAGCGATAAATCCAAAACCGAAAATCGTGGTGAGCACGATCGCAATGTTCTCGAAAGTGAAATTTACCGGATAAGCCAGCGTTGGCGTGATCATCACGAGTTTGAAATGCTGTTGCAGCAAGATAATAGCCGAACCCAGAATGAGTCCGAAAATGCCCGCGAAAAGACTCAGCAAACTGCCCTGGAACAAGAAAATCTTGCGCAAATCTTTGACTTCTACGCCCAATGCCGTGAGTGTTTTGAGGTTGTTTTTCTTTTCGATGATCATTACGATCAAAGCTCCGGCCAACGTGAACAAAGCCATGATGACGACCAAAGTGAAAATGAGGTACAAAATCAGGTTTTCGCTGTTGAGCATTTTGTACAAAGACTCGTTTAGCTGGGCGCGTGTCTTGACTTCTGTGCCCGGGAGAATTTTGGCGATTTCTGCCGATGCTCGGTCAATGTTCGCATTGGAGTCGACCTTGAATTCCACGGCCGAAACCTGGTCGATCTGGTAATTCAACAGGATTTGTGCGACTCTCAGATCGGCAAAAACGTAGCGGGAATCGAGTTCTTCGCTTATGGCGTAAATCCCGATCGGCGCCAGAACGGCTTTCGTGAAAGCTTCGTCCGGATTCTCGATATCGCCTTTTCCGGGTTTGGGCATGTAAACCTCAAACGGATTGTTGAAGTCGAGCAATCCCAAGGAAAGTTTTTGGGAAATTCCGTAACCGACCACGACTTGAGCAGTATTCGGCTCGAGCCATTGGCCTTGAAAAAGGGTTTTGTTTACGGCATTGACTTGTCCGAAAAGGCTGTCGACGCCTTTTAGATAAGCAACTTGCTCTTTTCCGTCGAATACGAAAAGCACGCGTTCCTCAATCACTTTTGACGCCATTTTGATGCCGTCGATCTTGCGCAATTGGGCGAACTGCGATGGCGTTACCGTGAAGACTTTGCCTTTTTCGGGAAGCGCTTTCAGGTCCGGATCGAAGTCATTCGAGAAAGAAAGGCTGAAGTCCTTTAGTCCGCTAAAAACTGATAATACGACGAAAAGTGCGGCCGCGCCGACAACGATAGAAAGCGACGCAATGCCGTTTATGAGGTTGATGGCGTTGTTCTTGCTCTTCGTCCTCAGGTATCTTTTGGCTATGTAAAGCGAGAAATTCACCTACGACTTCTTGCGCTTGTCGAGCAAATCGCGGTTCACGATAGGGTTTTCCTCGCCTTTCAAGGCTTGGTCGATCTTCTCGATATAGTCCAAAGAGTCGTCTATGTAGAAAGTCAGATTGGGCACTTTGCGCAACTGCATTTTCACGCGTTGGGCCAGATCGTGTTTGATAAGTGGCGTGTTCGAACGGATCGCGGCCAAAGTCTCGGCGGCTTTCTCTTGCGGAAAAATGCTCAAATGTACCGACGCCACGCTCAAATCTGTAGTCACGGAAACCTTTGAAACCGAGATCACAAGGTTCGAGATCGCGTTTTTGCGCACTTCACCTTGCAAGATGTCTACCAAATCTTTTTGCAATACTCCTCCTATTTTCTTCTGACGGTTCGTTTCCATGGGGCAAAGTTACGCTAACCTGCAAGGTTTTCAAAACCTTGTAGGTTTAAAGTTTGGAAAAGGCTAGTGGTTAGGTAGCCAAATCTTTGCGAGCTGTTTTGACAAGGTTTGTTTTTTGAAGCTTTAACCCGCTGTTTGCTTTTAGCTTCCGCCAAAAATAAAGGGTTTGCAGCCAAAACCCGCGAGCTTCCTTTGGTCGCTGCGGCTTTCGGGCAAACCTCGTTTATTTTTTGGCAAAAGGCTAGCCGCTGCCATCGGGGCTAGGTTGGGTTTTTGGGAGATTTTGGTGTTTCCGGAATTACTTTCTTTTAAAGACCTGGTTTGCACCCTCCCCGTGCGCAATCTAGCATTTTGCCCCAACGGTCGATTACAGGAAATCTGTAAAAATTGTTAACGACAAATTTGTGTTTTTTTACAGATTTTCTGTAATCACCCAATCCCGAGAATCCCTAACTTCCGCACCGGGTGGGTGCAAAAAGCGTCCAATCAAAATGGCGATTCTTTAACGCATCCAATCACCCCAAACCCCGTACCTTTACCAAAACCACCAAAATGAACAAAATCGAGCACATCGGAATCGCCGTAAAAAACCTATCCGAATCGAACCAACTTTTCGAAAAACTACTAGGTGTCGCGTCCTATAAAGAAGAAGAAGTCGCCAGCGAAGGCGTCAAAACCTCATTCTTCCAATCAGGACCAAACAAGATAGAACTGCTCGAAGCCACGAACCCCGATAGCCCAATCGCCAAATTCCTCGAGAAAAAAGGCGAAGGCATCCACCATATCGCCTTCGACGTAACAGATATCGTTTCAGAAATCGAGCGCCTCAAAAACGAAGGTTTCATGGTCTTGAACGAAACCCCAAAAAAAGGTGCCGATAACAAACTCGTAGCATTTTTGCACCCAAAAGGAACCAATGGCGTTTTAGTGGAACTTTGCCAGGAAATAAGATAACTATGAACTTCAAAGCCAAATCACTTCGTCCGTTTTTGGGCGCCAGAGACTTCGAGACCTCGAGACGTTTCTACAACGACCTCGGATTTACCGAAACCGTTTTATGGCAAGGCTTCTCGCTTTTCAACATTGGCGAATTCGCATTTTATCTCCAGGACGGATACGTCAAGGAATGGGTAGACAACACCCAGGTTTTTCTCGAAGTAGAGAATCTTCCGCAATTCTGGCAGGATTTGTCGGCTTTGGGCTTGCCATCAAAATATAGAGACGTGAAAATCGTACCTATTCGCGAAGAACGATGGGGACGCGAGTGTTTCGTGC